>NZ_JAMXRY010000017.1:0-91760 GCF_024124525.1 Halomonas sp. OfavH-34-E
AGGCCCGTGGCAAGGAGCTGGGCGAGGCCTTCGTCGGCTCGCTGACCATGGGGGCCGGCCAGTTCTGCACCAACCCGGGGCTGGTGATCGCGGTCAAGGGCGAGGCGCTCGACGGCTTCGTCGAGGCTGCCGCCGAAGCGGTCAAGGGCGCAGGCGCCCAGACCATGCTGACGCCGGGCATCCACGACGCCTACACCCAGGGCGTCAACACCCTTGGCGGCAGCGACAAGGCCCGTGAAGTGGCGCGTGGCCCACAGGGCGACGGACCCAACCAGTGCCAGGCCGGCCTGTTCGTGGCCAAGGCCAGCGACTTCCTCAATGATGAGGCGCTCAAGGCCGAGGTATTCGGTTCGACCTCGCTGGTGGTCGAGTGTGCCGACCTGGACGAGGTCAAGGCACTGGCCGAGGGGCTCGAGGGCCAGCTGACCGCGACCCTGCAGATGGACGACGGCGACATCGACGCGGCCCGTGGCCTGCTGCCGATCCTCGAGCGGCGTGCCGGTCGGGTCATGGCCAACGGCTGGCCCACCGGGGTCGAGGTGTGCCACGCCATGGTCCACGGTGGCCCCTATCCGGCCACCTCTGACTCGCGCACCACCTCGGTCGGCAGCGCCGCCATCCACCGCTTCCTGCGCCCGGTGTGCTATCAGAACCTGCCGGACGCCCTGCTGCCGCAGGCGCTCAAGGACGGCAACCCGCTGAACGTCAGCCGCCTGGTAGACGGCAAGCGCGAGGCGTAAACCGCCTGGCACACGTCTTCAACCAAGGGTCTTGACCCGACGTAGTTGAAACCATGGCTGAAGACCTGGCTGAATACATAGCTGAAGCCATGGTTGAAGCGAACCGACGGAGGCGCCGATCATCGGCGCCTCCTGTCTCGTCTTCTTGTTCTTGTCATTCTGCCCTGGTCTTTCTAGCCCCGTCTTTCTGTCATCGTCCTGCGGTCCGAATCCCCCGATAAAGACACGCAGTGAACGATGGCCTTGGCTCATGATTCAACGACGGCTATTGGCACACTTACCCCCACATCACGTCGCTTATCAAGACACCTATCCAACTACCTATCCAGACACCCTCCCGCTACCGTTCCCTACTGCCTTTGCAATCACATCCGATCCATAATCGGTGACATTTCACGCTTATTCAGCGAATATTCTGGTCATCATTGCCGGCCTGAAACGCCCTACTTGTTGGCCAAGACATCCCAGAAACATCCTTTCACGCCCACGATCATTCCTGGCTACGATATTGCTCAGGGCGCATCCTCTTCTCCGACCAGGCTGGCGACAAACTCGGTCAGTAGTTCAGGCCAGGGCTCGCCCTTGCGCGTGAGCACGCCGTAGTAGCCCAGCGGCTCTCCGATGGTCAGCGGCAGTACCGCGAAACGGCCTTGAGAGAAGGTGGTCTTGACCACCGAGCTTGGCAACAGCGACAGGGTATCGGTACTCGCCACCAGCTGAAGCGAGGCCTGGGTGGAGGTGGTCTCGATGACGTTGCGCGGCGAGGCGACGCCGGCCTCGGCCAGGGCCGCCTCGAACAACCCGCGCATGGGGCTCGCCATGGGGTGCAGCACCCAGGGCCAGCGCACCACCTCGGCCAACTCAGGCGTCCCCTGACACAGCGGATGGTCGGGTCGCGCCACCACCGACACCGGCTCCTCCTTGAGCGGCAGAAAGTCGAACAGATGACGCTGGGACGGCTCGGTGTAGCGGCCAATGACGGCGTCGAGCAGCTTGTATTCGAGATCCACCAGCAGTCGATCGCTAGAGTTCTCGATCAACGAGATGGCGAGCCGCGGCCGGTGCGACTTCAACTCCGCCATGGCCCTTGGCAACATCACCGGGGCGGCACCGGGTACCGAGCCAAGCGCCAGCCGACCGTGCCCGCCTTCGCGCAGTGAAGCCAGTTCTTCGACCAGCCGATCGGTGTCGTTGAGCAGACGCCGTGCATAGCGCAATACCGTCACACCGGCGTCGGTCGGTTCCATCCGCCCGGGCTCACGCAGAAACAGCGGTATTCCGAGAAATCCCTCGATGTCCTTGAGCATCTTGCTGGCCGCCGGCTGGCTGATATTCAGCTGCCTTGCAGCCGCGTGCATGTTACGACTTTCGTCCAAGGCGACCAGCAATACCATATGCCTGATCCGTAGCCACGTCTTGGCGTGAATACCGCTGTCATGGGGCATGTAGCGCATCATCCCGATGATTGAAAAACACATGATAACCTGAGGTTATCAAATGGCCAAAAACTTGGATTGGCCGTTCTTTTAGCGCTCTGTTTAGACTGCCCTCACTGACAATAGAACGACGAGACAGCAGCAACAGAGGAACGGGAGAGCAACCAGAGAGGCAGGCACTTTCCGCAAGGAGCCAACCGCTGATCGACGCCCATGATGCTTTCCCTGGCCACTCGTCGGACAACCAACAATATTCACCACAAGGCCGCCAGCATGACCACCATCACTCGGGTCGACGCCCGCGATATCCGCTTCCCCACCTCACGCCAGCTCGATGGCTCCGATGCCATGAACGAGGCACCGGACTACTCGGCCACCTACGTCATCCTGCACACCGATCAGGAAGACGAGGGCCACGGTCTGAGTTTCACCATCGGCCGCGGCAATGATCTCTGCGTCGCCGCGGTCAACGCCCTGGCACCCACCCTGGTGGGCCGCAAGCTCGAGGACATCACCGCGAACATGGGCACCTTCTGGCGCGAGCTGACCAGTGGCGATAGCCAGCTACGCTGGCTGGGTCCGGAAAAGGGCGTGATGCACCTGGCCAGCGCCGCCCTGGTCAATGCTATCTGGGACCTGTGGGCCAAGCGTGAAGGCAAGCCGATCTGGAAGCTGCTGGTCGACATGAGCCCGGAACAGCTGGTGCGCTGCCTGGACTTCCGCTTCGTCACCGACGCCATCACCCCCGAGGAGGCCATCGCCCTGCTGCGTCGCAAGGCCGGCACCAAGGGCGAGCGCGAGGCCGAGATGAAGGCCGAGGGCTACCCCGGCTATACCACCTCCGCGGGCTGGCTTGGCTATTCCGAGGAAAAGATGCGTCGACTGTGCCGCGAAGCCCTGGCCGAGGGCTGGCAGCACTTCAAGCAGAAGGTCGGTGGCGACATCGAGGAAGATCGCCGGCGCGCCGCGATCCTGCGTGAAGAGATCGGCGAACAACGCACCCTGATGATGGACGCCAACCAGATGTGGGATGTGGACGAGACCATCGTCAACATGCGCCGTCTGGCCGAGTTCAATCCTCACTGGATCGAGGAGCCCACCAGCCCCGACGACATCCTCGGTCACGCCGAGATCCGTCGTCGCCTCAGGGGCGGCCTGGAGGGTGGCATCGGCGTCGCCACCGGCGAGCACTGCCACAACCGGGTGATGTTCAAGCAGCTGCTGCAGGCAGGCGCCATCGACTTCTGTCAGCTCGACGCGGCGCGTCTGGGCGGGCTCAACGAGGTCATCATCGTGGTGCTGCTGGCGGCCAAGTACGGCGTGCCGATCTGCCCCCACGGCGGCGGCGTGGGCCTGTGCGAATACACCCAGCACATCTCCCTGTTCGACTACATCGCCGTCTCCGGTTCGCTGGAAGGTCGCCTGCTGGAGTACGTCGACCACCTGCACGAGCACTTTGTCGACCCGGTGCGTATCCGTCAGGGTCGCTACCTGGTGCCCAAGGCGCCGGGCTACAGCATCACCATGAAGCCCGAGTCCCTCGAGATGCATCGCTACCCCGAAGGCGCGGCCTGGCAAGACGCCTGAGCCGCTCCACCGGCCAGCGGCCCCGGGATGAAACGCTTCCCGGGGCCGCTGGCCAGCACGCCAAGCAAGGGCCAGAGCGCTACGCAATGGCCAGCACGCCACGCAAATTGGAGAGAAGCATGACAACAATCACAACGTCCGTCGCCCCCTTCACCCGTCGCCGCCTGGGCGCGGCCATCGCCGCCCTGACCATCGGCAGCCTGACGCTGGGTGGTGTTGCCACCGCCCAGGCCGCCAGCGAGATGCCGCCGATCCCCGAGGTCGACGGACCCGTGGTCGAAGGTGACGGCAACGACTACACCCTCAAGTTCAGCATCGGCACCACCCAGTCCGGCGCCCAGTACCGTGGCCTCGAGTACTTCGAGGACATCGTCGAGGCGCGCAGCGACGGCCATATCCAGGTCGAGCTGTTCCACAGCGCACAGCTTGGCGATGACCTCCAGGCGGTCAGCGCGCTGCAGTCCGGCACCCTGGAGATGACCGCGCCGTCCACGTCACCGCTGGTCAACATGTTCCCGGAATTCGCGGTGTTCGACCTGCCGTTCCTGTTCCCCACCCCGGAAGTGGCCGACGAGGTGCTCGACGGCGAGATCGGTGATCGCATGCTGGAAACCGCCAGCACCAATGGACTCAAGGCCCTCGGCTGGGCCGAGAACGGCTATCGCCAGCTGACCAACAGCCAGAACGCGGTGGCCTCGCCCGAGGATCTGGATGGCCTCAAGGTCAGGACCATGCAGAACCCGATCCACCTGGATATCTGGAAGACCCTGGGCGCCAACCCGACGCCGATGTCCTTCGCCGAGCTGTTCACCGCCCTCGAGCAGGGTGTGGTCGACGGCCAGGAGAACCCCTGGATCACCATTCAATCGTCCAAGTTCAACGAAGTGCAGGACTACGCCACCGAGTCCAACCACGTCTACACGCCCTTTATCACCCTGGTCTCCGAGCGCTTCTGGAGCCGTCTGCCCGAGGGCTATCAGGATCTGCTGTCCGACGCCGCCAAGCAGATGGGCGACTACCAGCGTGAAGTCAGCCGCACCCTCAACGACCAGATCAAGCAGGAGCTGATGGACGAGGGCATGAACATCACCGAGCTGACCCCGGAACAGGTGGCCACCTTCCAAGAGACCCTGTCGCCGGTCTATGACGAGTGGCGCGAGAAGATCGGCGGAGAGCTGATCGACGATATCCGCGCTGTTTCCCAGTAAGCCCTAGCCCGACCCCGCCGCTGTCGGCGGCGGGGTCGTCGTCACCACGGAGGTGACCCATGACCACCCTATCCTCCACTTCCACCCCGGGACTCCTGGGGTGGTTGATTACCACGCTGCGCATCGCCGTCGGATTGCTGGTGCTCGGCGTGGTGTTCTGCGTGACCGCCAATGTCTTCGGTCGCTTCGTGCTCAATACCTCCTACGCCTGGGCCGAGGAGCTGTCCCGGGTGCTGTTCATCTGGTTGGTACTGCTTGGCGCCGGGCTCGGCAGCCTCGAGAAGGAACACGTGGCGGTGACCTACTTCAAGGACCTGGCCCCGGCCGGGCTGCGCCGCGTGCTGGGACTGACCGCCGTGGCGGTGATCTACCTCGTCTGCATCTGCATCCTGCTCGGCTTCAAGGAGCTGATCTCCGGCTATACCAGCGCTACCCCCATGCTCGGCATCCCCAAGACCTGGCTCTATAGCGCCATGCCGGTGATGGCAGGGCTGACCCTGATCGCCAACACCCTGGCCCTGGTGGCCCTGCTCAGGAGGTCCGAACCATGATCCTGTGGAGCATCCTTATCGGGCTTGCCATCTGCATCGTCATTGGCATGCCGATCTCGTTTGGCCTCGGCGCCATCAGTCTGTTCATCTTCTTCTATTCCGACTATTCGCTATCGCCCATCGTCGCCCAGGCAGTCAACGGACTGGACTCCTTTCCGCTGCTGGCCATTCCGCTGTTCATCCTGGTCGGCGAGGTGATGAGCGAGGGCGGCATCGCCACCCGTCTGGTCCGACTGGCCAGCGCCATGGTCGGCTTCGTCGCCGGCGGTCTGGGTCAGGTGGCGGTGATGACCTCGATGTTCTTCGGCGGCATCAGCGGCTCCGCCGTGGCCGACGCCTCGGCGGTCGGCAGCATGATGATCGAGCCGATGAAGCAGCATCGCTACAGCGCGCCCATGGCCACCGCCATCGTGGTCGCGGCCTCGGTGGTCGGCATCATCATCCCGCCGTCGATCCCGATGATCCTGTTCGGCGTGGTCACCAACACCTCGATCTCCCAGCTGTTCCTGGCCGGCATCGTGCCCGGCATCCTGATCACCCTGGGACTGGCGGCCACCACCTACGTGCAGTCACGCAAGAACGGCAAGGGCCAGGCCTTCTCCTTCCCGGAGCTCGCCAGTGCCCTCAAGGACGCCATCCTGGCGCTGTTGCTGCCGGTGATCATCGTCGGTGGCATCCTCACCGGGGTCTTCACCCCCACCGAGAGCGCCGCCATCGCGCTGGTCTATGCCTTTGCGGTGTCCTTCTTCGTCTATCGCAGCCTGTCGCTCAAGCGCTTCTTCGAGCTGTGCGTGAGCACCGGTCGACTGACAGGTGTGGTCATGCTGCTGCTGGCCTTCGCCAGCGTGCTGGCCTGGCTTCTGACCGCCAACATGATTCCCCAGCAACTGGTAGTGAGCCTGTCCGCCATCACCGAGAACAAGCTTCTGCTGCTGCTGATCCTGTCGGCCTTCCTGCTGGTGGTGGGCTTCTTCATGGACCTGACCCCTGCCATGGTGATCCTGGCACCGCTGATGACGCCGGTGGTAGTGAAGCTTGGCATCGACCCGGTGTACTTCGGCGTGCTGATGTCCTTCATCCTGGGTATCGGCCTGATCACCCCGCCGGTGGGCACCGTGCTCTATGTCGGCTGTGGCGTCGGCAAGGTCGGCATGGAAAGCCTGGTCAAGAGCCTGCTGCCCTTCTACTTCACCCTGGTGGCACTGCTGGTCGTGTTCCTGCTGTTCCCGGGAGTGGTGCTGTGGTTCCGATAACCCCGAACTTGAACAACCTGGGCGGCCCCTGGCCGCCCGCCAAGCGGAGAAGCCCCCGATGAGCGCCAACGACGACCTGCTGACCTTTCTGCGAGAGACCCTGGGCAGCACCGGCGTGCTGACAGACGACCTCGAGCGCTATCGGGTCGACTGGGCCGGCGCCCGCGGCGGTCTGCCGTTGGCGGTGGCTCGCCCGGCGACCTCTGAGCAGGTGGCGCAGGTACTCGGCTACTGCCATCGCCACGATATTCCGGTGGTCCCCCAAGGCGGCGGCAGCGGCCTGGTCGAAGGCGCCCTGCCGGACAGCCAGACACCGGAGCTGGTCATCAGCCTGGAGCGGCTTAATAAAATTCGCTCCATCGATCCGATCAACTTCACCGTGAGCGTCGACGCCGGCTGCGTGCTGCAGACCATCAAGGACGCCGCCGAGGCCGAGGATTGCACCTTTCCGCTGGCCCTCGGCGCCCAGGGCAGCTGCCAGATCGGCGGCAATATCGCCACCAACGCCGGCGGCCTTAACGTGCTGCGCTACGGCATGATGCGCCAGCTGGTACTGGGTATCGAGGTGGCACTGCCGGACGGCCGTCTGCTCGACGACATGAAGGCACTGCACAAGAACAACACCGGCTACGACCTGAAGCAGCTGTTCATCGGCGCGGAGGGTACCCTGGGCATCGTCACCGGCGCGGTACTCAAGCTCTACCCCCGTCCCCAGGTGACACGCACGGCGCTGATCGGCTGCCCCGACGTGGCCTCGGTGCTGAAACTCTACGCCCAGGCAAGACGCAGCTGCTGCGACCTGCTGACCGCCTTCGAGCTGATTCCGCGGGCCTGCATGGAGCTTGCCCTGGAGGCCGATCCCTCACTGCCGGACCCGCTGGATGCACCCCACCCGGTGTACGTGCTGATGGAAGTCGCCGCCAGCGGGCCTGCCGATCTCGACAGCATGATCGAGGCGCTATTCGAGCGAGGACTCGAGGACGGCCTGCTGGAGGATGGTGTGCTGACCACAAGCGATACCCAGGCGGCCCAGCTATGGCAGCTGCGCGAGGCCATGCTGGAAGGCCAGCAGCGCCGCGGCGAGCACCTGCGTACCGACGTCTCGCTGCCGATCTCCCAGCTTACCGCCTTCCATGACCAGGCGGAGGCGGCGATCGCCGAGGCCTCGCCAGACTCTCAGGTCATCGCCTACGGCCACGTCGGCGATGGCAACCTGCACTTCAATATCCTGCCGCCGGCGCACCTGGACGACGACGACAAGCGCAGTCTGCTGCATGAGCTGGAAGAGCAGCTGTTTGCCATTGTCGCCGAGTTCGACGGCAGCATCAGCGCCGAGCACGGCATCGGTCGCGTCAAGCAGCCCTACTTCCTCGAAAGCCTGTCGGCGCCGGAGCACGACATCATGCGTGGCCTGAAACGCCTGCTGGACCCCCGCGGCCTGATGAGCCCAGGGCGTATCCTGCCGCGAATGCAGCGCTGACCCGATTGACGCTCCCACTTTCAACAGACAGAGGCCCTAACATGAGTCCCCGCCTTACCGCCCGCAACATCCTGCCCGACGACGCCGACCGTGCCCTGCTGGTCGGTCGAGTGTGGCTCGACGACCAGCGAGGCCCCGTCCTGGTGACCGTTCGCGATGGCCAACTTATCGATCTGTCAGCCACCGTCAATGTCATGGCAGACCTGCTCGAACGCGACGACGCCGCCGAGCTGATCGCCAACGCCGATGGCGAGCCTCTGGGTAGCCTGGACAGCCTGCTGGAAAATTCCTGCCAGACACCCCAGCGCGCCCCCCACCTGCTCGCCCCCTGCGACGTCCAGGCGATCAAGGCCTGTGGAGTGACCTTCGCGGTCAGCCTGCTGGAACGCGTCATCGAGGAGCAGGCCGGTGGCGACGCCGCCCGCGCCGGCGAGCTGCGCGAAGAACTCAAGCGTGTGATCGGCGGTGACCTGTCGAAGATCCGCCCCGGCTCCGACGAGGCCATGGCGCTCAAGGCCGAGCTTCAGTCCCGTGGCGCCTGGTCCCAGTACATGGAGGTCGGCATCGGCCCCGACGCGGAGGTCTTCACCAAGTCGCAGCCGCTGTCCGCGGTGGGCCAGGGCGCGGCGGTGGGGCTGCACCCGTCATCGCGCTGGAACAACCCCGAGCCCGAGATCGTGCTGGCGGTGGATGCACAAGGCAACGCCCGCGGCGCGACGCTGGGCAATGACGTCAACCTGCGCGATGTCGAAGGACGCAGTGCCCTGCTGCTGGGCAAGGCCAAGGATAACAACGCCTCCTGTGCCATCGGCCCCTTCATTCGCCTGTTCGATGACCACTTCTCGATCGACGACGTGCGCTCGGCCATGGTCAGCCTGCGCATCGAAGGCAACGACGACGACTTCCTGCTGGAAGACCAGAGCGACATGCGCGAGATCAGTCGCGACCCGCTGGACCTGGTCGGCCAGACCATCGGCGCGCATCACCAGTACCCCGATGGCTTCATGCTGTTCCTCGGCACCATGTTCTCGCCGATTCAGGACCGCGACGGGCCCGGCCAGGGCTTTACCCATCACCTGGGTGATGTGGTCACCATCTCGACGCCTCGCCTGGGCGCTCTGGTCAATCGCGTCGAACGCTCCGACCAGCTGCCCCCCTGGACCTACGGTATCCGCGCCTGGCTCGCCCACCAGCGCGGCTGACACCACGCAAGACCCGCACGAACCGACATCTCCCTTCTGCCTCGCCCTCGGCGAGGCTTTTTTGTTTCAGGCCGCCAACTGTGCCATTACGCGCTGCTACTCAAGCATTCGCGCATGCGGTATGCGAGTTCCCGCGCCGGACATGGCGAGTGACATGGGCCTGACATATACCTTCAAGACCCCTCCCGCCGATGTCAGTCAGTGAATCGACATATGACGGTTGTTCTTGCGCAAGGCGCGTTACATCGCGAATGCAAGGTCAGGAACAACGCAAGGTCAGGAACAAGACCGGCAACGTCATCGCTGCAATCGCGCGAGCGAGGGGACCAAGGAACATCGACCATCATCAGACAAGGGCCTCAAGGCCCGGATAAAGGACAGGGAGCAAGCCAAAGGCCACCCAAGAAGCCTGCGCCGCCCTTGCCGTGACTCGTCGCCGTCAGCGCAGCACCCGTGGATGGATGCGTCCAGGTGCGCCTCGGTGACCAAGGAGGACAGACCATGCTCAGGATTTCCCGTCTCACCGCCATCGCCGCCGCCATGGGCGCCAGCCTGATCGCCTTTGACGCGGTCGCCGAGACCTACTTCGAGATCACCGACGGGGAGCTCACGCGCCCCACCGGCTTCCGCGAATGGGTGTTCGTCGGCACCCCGCTCACGCCCAATGACATGAACAACGGCAAGGCGCCTTTTCCCGAGTTCCACGCCGTCTACATCGATCCGGAAAGCTGGGACCACTGGAAGGAAACCGGTGAATTCCGCGATGGCGCCATCATGATCAAGGAGCTGATCAGCGTCGGCAGCAAGCAGGCGGCCAGCGGCAACGGCTACTTCATGGGCGAATACATCGGCCTCGAGGCGACCATCAAGAGCAGCGAGCACTTCCCGGACGAGCCCGGCAACTGGGCCTACTACAGCTTCTCGACGCCGGACCACTCGAGTCTCAAGGAGACAGCGGCGCCCTTCCCCACCGCGGCCTGCAACGCCTGCCACGCGGCGGCGGCAGCCGACGACTTCGTCTTTACCCAGTACTACCCGGTACTGACCGCCGGCAAGGGCGCCGGCGACGACGCCGGTGGCGGCACCCAGTCCCAGCTTGGCAACGACGGCTGATCGCCTGTCTGGCCCCGTTCCGACAGTCCAGGGCCTGAACCATCGGCCAGGGAGTCAGAGTCAGGAACGGGGACCATCTGGAATATGGTGCCTAAAGGTGCCAATGAAAGGTGCCAATGAAAGGTGCTATGTAGAAACGTGCGGTACGTGCACATGCGAACCGCAGCCGGCCGTATAGACATATAAACACCCGATACCCAGTAGCACGAAGGCCGGCAAGACAAGCACCTGGCACCACCGAGCATGAAGCGATGGCGGTGACCCTGCGTCACCCTATGGCCTTGCAGGGTACGTCTACCGGCGAGCCACTGGATTCGCCCCGGAGTCCAGAAGTGGCATAGGGGCTGCCCCGAGAGAAGGATGTCTCTCGGCAGCGATATCCGCCATCCTTCTTGCGTTCCCTGCCCTCCTGGCGGCCCTCCCCGGCCGCCTTTTTTTATGTTCTCGGCGCCCTCTTCCCGCGGACCAGCGATATCCGTCCCCGCTCTTTGCTATCAGCCATATTCCGCTACCCCGGCACTCTTGATCCCTTGCGACCAAAGTCGGCCCTTAGCGCCAATTGCAATCCAGCCAACCTGCGCCATACTACGGATAACGTCATGCTAGCATCCTGTCATACCACCTAGCGAAAACCCGCGGCACCAGCAGGCTTCAGCTAGAGGGAGAGCACCAGGCCTTCGTCACTACGACACCTGATGTTTCGCCGCCATGACAACAACCTCGTCGCCCCTGCCAACAGGAGACATCATGCGTCTGTCAGGAAAGACCGCCTTGATCACCGCCGCCGGCCAGGGCATCGGTCGCGCCACCGTCGAGCGCTTTATCGCCGAGGGCGCGGAGGTCCACGCCACCGACCTCGATCCGGCCAAGCTCGAGGATCTGGCAGATCGACGGGGTGTCCGCTGCCACACCCTGGATGTGACCGACCCTGCGGCGATCGCCAAGCTGGGGGCGAAGATTCCGACACCGACCATCCTGTTCAACTGTGCCGGTTACGTGCATAGCGGCAGCCTGCTGGAGTGCTCCATCGAGGACTTCGAGCGCTCCATGGCGATCAACGTCACCGCCATGTACCACACCATCTCGACCTTTCTTCCCGGTATGCTGGAGGCCGGTGGTGGCAGCATCATCAACATGGCGTCGGTCGCCAGCAGCCTGAAGGGTGTTGCCGGACGCTTTGCCTACGGCACCAGCAAGGCCGCCGTCATCGGTCTGACGCGCTCGGTGGCGGCGGACTACGTGACCCACGGCATCCGCTGCAACGCCATCTGTCCGGGTACCGTGGAGTCGCCCTCCCTGGCGCAGCGTATTCGCGCCCAGGCCGAGGCTCAGGGACAGGACGAAGCCCAGGTGCGCCAGGCCTTCCTCGACCGCCAGCCAATGGGACGCCTGGGCAGGCCCGAGGAAATAGCCGCACTGGCCGTCTATCTGGCCTCGGATGAATCGGCGTATACAACAGGTACCAGCCAGATCATCGACGGCGGTTGGCTGGCGTAAAAGACGACACAACGACATCAATCCATCGACCTTATCCATCCAATCAACGACAAAGGACACCCCATGAAACTGCTGCGATTCGGCGCCCCCGGCCAGGAAGCTCCCGGTATTCTCGACGCCAACGGACGTGTCCGTGACCTGTCCGGCGTCATCGATGACGTTGCCGGAGAGGCCCTCGGACGTGACAGCCTGGCGCGCATCGCCGGCCTCGATCTGGAAAGCCTGCCCGAGGTTCCCGCCGACACCCGTATCGGCCCCTGCGTCGGTCAGGTCGGCAAGTTCATCTGCATCGGCCTCAACTACGCCGACCACGCCGCCGAGAGTGGCGCCGAGGTGCCGCCGGAGCCGGTGATCTTCAACAAGTGGACCAGCGCCATCTGCGGCCCCGATGACGACGTCATTATTCCCCGCGATTCCTCCAAGACCGACTGGGAGGTCGAACTCGGCGTGGTGATCGGCAAGGGCGGTCGCTATATCGACGAAGCCGACGCCCTCGAGCACGTGGCGGGCTACTGCGTGATCAACGACGTATCCGAGCGGGAATTCCAGCTCGAGCGCAGCGGTACCTGGGACAAGGGCAAGGGTTGCGACACCTTCGGTCCCCTCGGCCCCTGGCTGGTGACCCCGGATGAAGTGGAAGATCCCCAGGCGCTGAACCTGTGGCTCGAGGTCGACGGCAAGCGATACCAGGACGGCAATACCCGCACCATGGTCTATCAGGTGGCCTACCTGATCAGCTACCTGAGCCGTTTCATGAGCCTGCAGCCAGGCGACGTCATCTCCACCGGCACGCCGCCTGGTGTCGGCCTGGGCCAGAATCCGCCGGTGTTCCTGCGTCCGGGTCAGACCATGCGCCTGGGCATCGAGGGCCTCGGGGTGCAGACCCAGAAGGTCGTGGCGGATTCGGACGCATGAGCCAGCGCGACCAGCCCATGACCGTGGCGGTGTGCGTCGAACCAGGGCAGATGGCCCTGGAACAGCGCCCCCGCCCCGAGCTTGCCGGCGGCGAGGCCCTGGTGCGCATTTCGCGCATCGGGGTCTGCGGCACCGATATCCACGCCTTCGGCGGCAACCAGCCCTACTTCGACTACCCCCGGGTGCTGGGGCACGAACTGGCCGGTACGGTGGAGGCCCTTGCCGACGACGTGGACGAGGCGACCCGTGCCCGCCTCGAGCACCAGCCGGTGTACGTGATCCCCTACCTGCACTGTGGCGAGTGTCGCGCCTGCCGGCGCGGCAAGACCAACTGCTGTCAGGCGATGCAGGTGATCGGCGTCCATCGCGACGGCGGCATGGCCGAGTGGCTGAAGGTTCCGGTCGATCATCTGGTGGCCTGCCCGGCACTGGAACCAGACGAGCTGGCACTGATCGAGTGCCAGGCCATCGGTGCCCACGCGGTGCGCCGGGCCGCGGTGGAAGCGGATGAACTGGTGGCGGTGGTCGGCGCCGGCCCCATCGGCATCGGCGTCGCCCAGGTCGCGCGGGCCCGCGGTGCACGGGTACTGCTGCTCGATACCAGCGCCGAACGCCTGACCTTCTGCCGCGAAGCGCTCGGCTTCGAGCAGACCCTGGTAGTGGGCGAGGACGATCCGCAGGCGCGCCTGGCCAGTCTCAACGACGGCGCACTGGCCGACGTGGTGTTCGACGCCACCGGCAACCCGAGCGCCATGGAGGCCGGCTTCGGCCTGGCCGGACACGGCGGCCGCTACGTACTGGTCAGCATCGTCAAGTCAGACATTCGCTTTGACGACCCGAGCTTTCACGGCCGAGAACTGACCCTGCTCGCCAGCCGCAACGCCACCCGCGAAGACTTCGACTGCGTCACCGAACTGCTGGAAGAAGGCCGTATCCAGGTGCGCCCGATGATCACCCATCGTGCCAAGCTCGAGGCCCTGCCGGAGACCATGCCGGTGTGGTGCGGCGGCGAGGCCGGCGTGATCAAGGCGATGATTCACCTCGATCGATAAGTCGGCGCCAGGACCAGCGAGCCCCCTTCGACGGGCACCGAACACTCTTTCACCAGGCGGCGTACGGCACCCACCGTCATCTGCTGCACCCGATCGCCAGGCCGTCACGATAACAACGTCAACGCCTTTGCCGAGGACCGTCCCATGTCCACACAGTCATCGACCACCACGTCATCGACCACCGCTGCATCGAACAAGGCAGCGTCGTCCAACGCGACCATCGCCAGCGACCAGCCCGCCCAGGAAAGCCTGCGGGTCCATCCTGCCGACAATGTGCGTGTCGCCCTGCGCGACCTGCCCCAGGGGCACCGCATCGACGAGGGTGCCGACACCCTGACGCTGGTGGAAGCCATCCGCCACAAGCACAAGTTCGCCCTCGAGGATCTGGCCGTCGGTGACACCATCACCATGTACGGCGTCACCGTCGGCCGGGCCACCCGGGCGATCGCCCGTGGCAGCGTGATCCGCACCGACAACCTGGAGCACTTCACCCACTCGGATACCCCGGTCACCCGCCGGGAGCACTGGCAGGCACCGGACGTTTCCGCCTTCGAAGATCACACCTTCGATGGCTTCCATCGTCCGGACGGTGGCGTGGGCACCGCCAACCTGTGGCTGGTGGTGCCGCTGGTGTTCTGCGAGAACCGCAATATCGAGGTGCTTCGCCAGTGTGTGGCGGACGCCCTGGGTGACGACCCCTTCCGCGACTACAAGCAGATGGCACGCCAGATGCTTCATGGCGATAGCCCGAGCCATGTGACCGAGCCTCCCTCCTCGCCCTTTCCCAACGTGGACGGCGTGCGTTTTCTGACCCATACCCTGGGCTGCGGTGGCACCGACGACGATGCCCAGGCGCTGTGTAACCTGCTGGCGGGCTACATCACCCACCCCAACGTGGCCGGCGCCACGGTGCTGAGCCTTGGCTGCCAGAAGGCCCAGATCGCCATGCTCAAGCAGGCGGTGGCAAGCAAGGACCCGCAGGGCCTGCGCCCGGTGCACTACCTCGAGCAACAGGCCAGCACCAGCGAAGACGCCTTGATCGAACAGGCCCTGGGCACCATCTTCGATGGCCTGCGCGAGGCCAACCAGGTAACCCGCCAGCCGGCGCCGCTATCGGCCCTGCGTATCGGGGTGGAGTGCGGCGGGTCCGACGGCTTCTCGGGTCTGTCGGCCAACCCGGTGGTGGGCGGTGTCATCGATCGCCTGGTTGCCCTCGGCGGCAGCGGCATCCTCAGCGAATTTCCCGAGCTCTGCGGAGTCGAGCACGAACTGCTGTCGCGCTGCGTCGACGACGCCACCGCCGAACGTTTCTCGTCGCTGATGCAGGCCTACCAGCGCCACGCCGACGCCGTCGGCGCGAGTTTCTCGATGAACCCCTCGCCGGGCAATATCCGCGATGGTCTGATCACCGATGCCATGAAGTCCGCCGGGGCCGCCAAGAAAGGCGGCGACAGCCCGGTGGTCGAGGTCCTCGACTACACCGAGACCGCCACGCGACCCGGCCTGGCGCTGCTGTGCAGTCCCGGCAACGATGTCGAGTCCACTACCGCTCTGGTCGGCTCCGGCGCCAACCTGGTGATCTTCACCACCGGGCTCGGCACGCCCACGGGTAACCCGGTGGCACCGACCCTCAAGGTCGCCAGCAACTCGGACCTGGCCCGCCGCATGGCGGACATCATCGACTTCGATAGCGGAGCGGTGATCCGGGGCGAGGCCTCCATCGACGAGCTCGCCGATGACCTGCTGGCGCTGTGCATCGAGACCGCGTCTGGGCGCTACACCACCCGCGCCGTGGGGCTGGCCCAGCACGACTTCATTCCCTGGAAGCGTGGGGTGTCCTTGTGAGAGAGCCTGTGAGCTTCCCTTGAGAGAGACTGGCAACATGCAAAACGCAACCACCGTCACCCTGATGCAGTTCGGCATCGGCCGTTTTCTGCTGGCCCACGTCGACCTGTTCGCCAGCCAGGCGCGGGACGAACACGGCAGTGATATCCGTATCATTGCGGTACAGAGCTCGGACCGTGCGGCCGGGCGAACCAAGGCCCACGCCCTGGCCCGGGACCCGGTCTACCCGGTCAGGATGCGCGGCCGACGTGATGGCGAATTGATCGATACCACCCATCAGGTCGACAGCATCACCACCGCGCTGGTTGCCAGCGAAGCCTGGGCCGAAGTGGAACGGCGTTTTCGCGATGAGGTAACTCACGTGGTCTCCAACACCTCCGAGGCGGGCTATCAGGTCCCGGCGGGCGATGGCCCACGGCGGGACTGCCCCGAGAGCTTCCCCGCCAAGCTGACGCACCTGTTGAAGACACGCTTCGACGCCGGCCGTCCCGGCGTCACCCTGCTGCCATGCGAGCTTCTGACCGACAACGCCCTCAAGCTCAAGGACGTCATCCTGGAATTGGCACAGGCCCACTACGACGACGATGGCTTCATGGCATGGCTCGAGCGGGACTGCGTGTGGGCGGTGACCCTGGTGGACCGCATCGTCTCCGCCGAGCTGGATCCGGTGGGCGCCGTCGCCGAGCCCTATGGCCTCTGGGCGATTCAGCAAACGCCCGGGCTGGTGATGCCGTTCTCCCACCCGGACGTACATCTGGTCGACGATATCCGTCCCTTCGAGCGGCGCAAGCTGCACCTCTTGAACCTGGCTCATACCTGGCTGGTCGCTCGCGTCCTGGATCTCGGTCTCGGCGAGGAAGTGACACTGGTTCGCCAGGCGATAGACGACCCCCGCCTGGGAGACGAACTGGAGAAGATGCTGCGCCAGGAGGTGGTGCCGGTGCTCGATCAGGAACTTCCGGGCATGGAACTCGAGGACTACGTCGACAGCATTCTGGATCGTTTCCGCAATCCATGGCTGGACCACCGACTGGGAGATATCGCCCAGAATCATCCCCAGAAGCTGGAGCGAAGGCTGGCGCCGGTGGTACAGATGGCCGCCCGCCAGGGTCGGGACGTACCACGCCTGGCCAGCGCTTTCCCCTCGACGGCTTCCGCGTCGACCTCGTCCCTGTCCTCGACCTGACAACGTCCTGGGCAAACTGGCGGATCACTCAAACAAGGCACCCTTCAATAACACGCCGCCGCCGGATGTCATCCGGCGGCGGCGTATGGCTTCGGCTCACGCCCTTGGCCCAAGGCCGTTCTCGTTGCCCGGTGCAGCACGGGTGCTTCCGCTCCCTCAGCTCAGGCGTCGTCCTGGCGACTCTTGAGGCGTTGCTTGAGCTGCATATAGGTGCCGTAGTGACGATCGAGGTGCCGTCGCATGGCGGCCTCGGCGGCTTCCGGGTCCCGGGCGGCGATGGCCTCGACGATCTCGGTGTGGGCCTCCAGGGCAGCCAGGTCCTCCCCGGGCTGCTGCAGCGCCAGGGCGCGACGGTCATCGAGCCACTCGGATAGTGCCTGATGGATGGCGTCGTAGATGGGGTTGTGCCCGATACTCGCCAGGACGCCATGAAAGTCGTTATCGGCCCGCTTGACGGCGGCATCATCGCCGATCACCGAACGCTGATGCGCCAGAGCGTCGCGCAACGCCTGGATCTCCTCATCGCTTGCGTGCTGCGCCGCCTGACGGGCCAGCGCGACCTCGAAAAGCGCCCGGGCCTCCTGAAAGTACTGCTGCCCTTCGGGTTTGGCCAACAACTGCCGGGTGACCCCGGACAGCCTCGCCATCACGGCCTCGGCGGTGGGCCGGATAACCCGTGCCCGAGTGCCGCTGTTTATCGCGATCAAGCCTAGCTGCTGCAGGTAGAACAGCGCCTCCCGCACGGCCGGGCGCCCGACCCCGAACTGCTCCATCAATTCACGTTCGGACGGCAATTGATCATTCTCGCCCAGCCGCCCTTCGAGGATTTCAGCCTCCAGTTGTTCGGCCACCTGCTCGGACAGCGTCTTGCGCTCCACCCGATATTTGCTCATCGACGCGGGTCTCCCTCGATCCATCACCCGGAGCGTCTCCGGGACACGGCGCACATGGTACTGCAAGGCGCACCCCCTGGGCAGCAAGGCGTCACTGCGGCACACTCGCCCCGGGCCAGGCCAAACCTCGACGGCGCTCGGTCAGTGCTCGGTCAGCGCTGCCAGCGCAAAGCGCTCGGCGATCTGGCGATACTGGTCGCGCTGGGCATGGTCCAGGGGAATGCCGGTCTGCTTGCGCTCGTCGCGGGTCTGCCACTCGCGATCCCCCGGCGCCAGCACCCGCTGACCCTCTACCGGCGTCATCTCGCGCAGATCCTTGAGGTACTCGGCCAGGCGACGCTCGAAGGCGCTGCGCTCCTCGAAGGCGCCCGGGTCCATCACCAGAAAGAAGTGGCCGACGCCGCGGGGAGTCGACATGTCCGGCCCGCCCATCGGCAGCAGGCGAAAACCGTGGACCATGTTGGCCAGGGTCGAACTCAGCACCTCGACCATGCCGCCAAGCCCGGCCCCCTTGAAACCGAAGCCGGCGCCACCTACCGGCAACAAGGCGCTGACCTGGCGGGCGTCGGTGGTCGTGCTGCCGTCGCTGGTCGCGGCGATGTCCGCCGGCAAGGGCCGTCCGATGGCCGCATACTGCTTCACCCGATTCATGGGCACCGAGCTGGTGGCCATGTCCAGCAGATACGGATCCTCGCCGGCCACCGGTGCAGCGAAGGCGATCGGATTGGTGCCGTGGAAGGCCCGCTGACTACCGTGGAGCAGGACGAACGGATCGGAATTGCAAAAGGCCATGCCGAGCATGCCCTGCTCTGCCGCGGCGAGGGCGTAGCAGCCGGCGGCACCGAAGTGCGACGAGTTGCCGACCGCCACCGCACCGATGCCGACCTCCCGGGCCATGCTGACGGCATGATCGATGGCCCGATACCCGGCCAGATGGCCGAAGCCATCATCGGCGTCCAGTACCGCAGTGCCGGCCAGACGCTGCTTGATGCTCGGCGTCGGGCTGCCCTTGATCCGCCCGCCTTGCAGGGCGTTGAGGTAGTGCGGCAATAGCCTCAGGCCGTGGCTGTCGGTGCCCATCAGCGAGGCAGTGACCAACGCCTTGGCCACCGCTTCCCGGGAGGCCTGATCGGCGCCGGCAGCCGCCAGCGCCTGTTCGATAAAGCGATGCAGATCCTTGTAATCGACCCGACAGGCCTCGTATTGACTGGCACTCATGGGGATTCCTTGTGAGGGGGATAAGGGCCGCAAGGCGCGCACCGATCGCTCGGCGCCGCCTTGACTCGGCCATACCGCGTCACCGCCGCAGCGGCGACCCGGGACTCAGCGGTAGACCAGCGTCGGCAACCACAGCGAAATCGCCGGAATAAAGGTCACCAGCAACAGCGCCACCACCAGAGGGATCAGGAAAGGCAGGGTGCCGCGCATGCACTTCTCGAAGGAGATATGCGACACCCGCGACAGCACGTAGAGCACCATGCCTACCGGCGGGGTCAACAGGCCGATCATCAGGTTGAGCACCATGATCACACCAAAGTGCACCGGATCCACCCCGGACGCCACCGCTACCGGCAGCAGCACCGGCACCAGGATGGTGATGGCGGCGATGGTCTCCATGAAGCAGCCCACCACGATCAGCACCAGATTGATGATCAGCAGCACGGCGATGGGATTGTCCTGGAAGGGTCCCAGCAGTCCCATGACGTGCTGGGTGACCTGGTTGCTGGTCAGGATCCAGGCGAAGATCGAGGCGCCGGCAACGATGAACAGGATCACCGCGGTGGTCTCGATGGTTTCCATGCTGACCTTCAACAGTCGCCGCCAGGTCAGGGTACGGTAGACCAGTCCCCCCAGAATCAGCGCATAGACCACCGCCGCGATCGCCGCCTCGGTCGGGGTAAAGGCACCGGTGACGATGCCGCCGACGATGATCACCGGGGTCAGCAGCGACAGGAAGGCCCGCGAGAACGTCTTGCCCAGCACCGAGACCGAGAACCGTGCATCGCGCTGGTAGCCGCGACGCCGCGACAGCCAGGTGATCATCACCATCAGCGTCAGACCCATCAGCAGGCCCGGCACCAGGCCGGCGGCGAATAGCTGCCCCACCGAGACCGACGCCATCACCCCATAGATCACCATGGGCAGGCTTGGCGGAATGATCGGGCCGATGGTCGAAGACGCTGCGGTGATGCCTACGGCGAACTCCTGATCGTAGCCGGCGTCGCGCATGGCCTTGATCTCGATGGTGCCGAGGCCACCGGCATCGGCCACGGCGGCACCGGACATCCCCGAGAAGACGATGCTGGCACCGACGTTGACGTGGCCCAAGCCCCCACGCATCCAGCCCATCAGCGCCTTGGCGAAGTCAAAGATGCGGGTGGTGATGCCGCCGTTGTTCATCAGGTTGCCGGCGAGGATAAAGAAAGGGATCGCCAGCAGCGGGAAGCTGTCGATGCCATTGACCATGCGGTGCACCACGACCACGTCGGGCACGCGTCCTGTCAGCAGAACGTACATCAGGCAAGAGCCGGCCAGGCTGATGGCGATGGGCACCCCGCAGACCAGCAGGGTGAACAGGGCGGCAAACAGAAACGAAAGGTAGTTCTCGAAAAACGCCAGCGCGATGCAGCCGACGACCGCCAGTGCCGCCACCACCGGGGGCACTGGCGATCCGCGCCGGGCACTGATCATTGCTTCAGTCATGGGGTTGTTCCTTGTTCGAGGCGCTCAGTCGTCTTCATCGCGACACATCAATTCACTCTCGCCGGTGCGCCAGTGACGCACCGCCAGTTGGATCGAGCGCACCAGCATCAGCACCACCCCGAAGAGCACCACGTAATAGAGCAGACTCTTGGGCAGGTCCACCGACACCATCATCGAGTTGGTGCGCTGGGCCAGCTGCCAGGTGATCCAGGCCAGCATGCCGAGAAAGGCGATACGCACCAGATCCACCAGGGTCCACATGACCCGGGCGGTGGGCTCCGACAGGTAGCGATAGAAGAATTCCACGGCGATATGCGAGCCCTTGCGGGCGGCCATGGCGCTGCCGAGAAAACCCACCGCTACCAGCAGGTAGCGGGCGATCTCCTCGGTCCAGGCGATGGAGTTGCCGAGCACGTAGCGACTGAAGAACTGAACAAAGACGTCCAACGCCAGCAGCCAGAAGACCACCAGCGTCAGATAGTCCTCGATGCCGTAGTCACCCGGTCGGATCCGGTCGTCGTCATCGGGCACCTCGAAGGCGCTGGTGGTCTCGTGTTCGACGCCAGGGTCACTCACGTCAGATCGGGTCATGAAGGATCTCCCGAGGGAGGGCGCACGGCGCCCTCCCCTCCGTCGTTTACTGGCCGATAGCCTGGAGGCGATCGTAGGTTTCCTGGTCCCAGGTCGCCGCGTCACCGTTGTGAGCCGGCATCACCGCCTCGCGGAACGGTGCGGTGTCGACCTCGTTGACGGTGACGCCCTGCTCCTCGAACCAGGCCACCAGGTCCTGCTCCTGCTGCACGATGTCGGCGGTGATCTTCTCGCCGGCCTCTTCATAGACGTCGCGGAAGATCTGCCGATCCTCTTCGGACAGGCGATTCCACAGCGGACCGCCGGCAATCGTGATCAGGGAGTCGGTGATATGACCGGTCAGGTTGATGACGTCCTGCACCTCGTAGAAGGCCTTGGCCTTGATCGTGGGCAGCGGGTTTTCCTGGGCGTCGACGACACCCTGCTGCAGGGCCAGATAGACCTCGGCGAAGGCGATCGGCGTGGGATTGGCGTCGACCTGCTCGGGGAACATCATGTACATCGGCGCGTTGGGGACGCGGATCTTCAGGTCCTGCATGTCCTCCGGCGTATTGATCGGCTCGTTGGACGTGGTGTGGCGCTTGCCGTAGTAGTTCATCGCCAGCGGCACGTTGCCGGTGGCGTCCTCATAGCCCTGGGCGATCTCGGCGAACAGGTCGCTGTCGACGTAGGCCTGCCAGTGATCGAAGTCACGGAACATGTAGGGCGCACCGGCGATGCCGATGGGACCGTAAGAACGGCCGGCGAACTGATTGCCGGTAAAGATGAGGTCGACGGTGCCGAGGCTCAGCCCCTCGTTGATGTCGGCTTCCTTGCCCAGTGAAGAGGCTGGGTGCACCTCCACCGAGTAGCGGCCATCGGTGCGTTTCTCGATCTCTTCGCCGGCCCAGACGGCCCACTCGTGGTAAGGCTCCGAGGTCTCGTAGACGTGGGCGAAGGTCAGCGTTTCCGCCTGGGCGGCCGCCGACAGGCTGACGCCGACCATGGCGGCGATCAGGCTACGACGAATGAAGCGGGCGGGCGGCTGGCAGTGATTGGGGCGCATCTTGTTGTTCTCCCGGGCTCTTGTGGCGTGTGGAGTGTGCAAGGTGGATGCACGCAATCGAATCGACAGGCTCCATGCCTGGGCGACTGTATACGTGTCATACCACCGAGACTGAATCTAGTTGTCCCCACTGGCCCATGCAAGGAAGTGACGACGAGACTTTGGTCGATGCTCCACCAACGTCGACCATGAAGAGGCACCAGTGCAAGGGAGCTTTGCAGGCGTGTGCGGAAGATCATGGCGCCTACCCACAGGACCTGGGACTTATCCTGCATCGCCCTGACATCACCGGCCTGAGCCTGGTCCCGCAGACGCTCGCCCTGGACGCCAGCAGCCTGCCGTCAGACTCGCTGGCCGGCGAAACGAGGCGACCTCACCTATGCTCCAGTAAGCCACGACGCGATCCCCAGAGGATCCCTTCGACGAGCCCGGAGACACGCCGTGACCGACAATGCCTATCTTGCCCCTCGACTCACCCTGCGCGTGGGCGTGACCGGGCACCGCCCCAAGGACCTGGCGGAGGCCGACCATGATGCGCTGGGCAAGGCGGCTCAGGACATACTCGAACGCCTCGCCACCGAGACGCGCCGGCTGGGAGCACAGGCCGAACCCGGCCTCTATGCCGATGAGCCTGCCTGCATGCGACTGGCCAGCGCCATCGCCGAGGGAGCCGACCGGCTGGTCGCCGAGGCGGCGGCCTCACGTGGCTACGAGATCAACCTGATCCTGCCCTTTCGACGTCGGCAATACGCCGACGACTTCAATGGCGACGCCCTGGCCGACTACTGGCGCTGGTTCGAGCATCCGGCGGTGACCAGCTGTACCGAACTCGACCTCGGCGAGCCCGGCGATCAGCGGGAAGCCGGCTACGAGGCGGCCGGCCATCTGGTGCTGGCGCATTCCGACGTATTACTGGCGGTATGGGACGGCAAGCCCTCCCGAGGGCGTGGAGGTACCGCCGAGATCATCGACGAGGCACGCCTGCGTGGCCTGATCACACTGTGGCTCGACCTGCAGGGCCAGTTGCACCTGTGGGTCCCCCGAGAGCACGTCGTCGAGCCCCTGGAAGACGGCGACTGGAAAGCCCTGACGCCAGGTGACATCAGCCAGCTACTGAACGACCGACTCGAACAGCTGCTGTTGCTGGGCCACGGCCCCGACGACGCCAGCTGCCCGCTCAAGGGCCTTGGCGACTTTGCCCGCCAGACCCTACGGCCGCGCACCCGTCACTGTGTTCATGAGTGGCTGCGTGCCCTGCTGGTACGCGACATACCCTTCGCCGCATCGGTCGACCTGGGGCTTGAACGTGAACGCAGCGGAGCCTGGAAGGAAACACTCAGAGCCGCACACCATCTTGGCGGTGATAGCTACGAGGCGACCCTGGACCAGCGCCTGCGACAACGCTGGATCGCCGCAGACAATCGCGCCATCGACTACGCTCACCGCTTTCGCAGCGCCTACACCACCAACTTCCTGCTGGCAGCGCTCGCCGTGCTGGTGGGTCTGCTGGCGGTGCTGGCGTGGGACAGCAAGGGCGTCAAGGCGCTGCTGGTCAGCATGGAGCTTGCGATCATCGCCAGCATCCTGCTCATCACCTGGCTCGGGCGTCGTGGGCAGTGGCAGAGCCGCTGGCTGGCCTACCGCAGCCTGGCCGAGGCGATCCGCCCGGCACGGCTATCGCTGCTGATCGGTACCTCACCCGTCGGCGCCGCCGAGCCGCCGGTGGACAACGGTCGCTTCGACTGGATTCCCTGGTACGTGCGCTGCTCACTGCGGGAACTCGGCCCACCCGACGCCGTCGTCTCCGGTGATAGCCTCAGGCGGGCCCTGGACGTGGCCCTGCACGAAGAGATCGACGGCCAGATCGGCTATCACCAAAAAACCGCCGAGCGCCTGGAGACTCAGGACGATCGCCTCGAGTACCTGGCGAAGGGGGCGCTCTGGCTGACGCTGGCCAGTGGCGTCCTGTATCTGGTGTGCTATCTGGTCTACCTCAACGGTCCGGCACTTCCGGCGGAGCTCTACAAGCCCGTAGCCACCCTGCTCGGCGGCTTTCTGCCGGTGCTGGGCGCGGCCATCTTCGGCATCCGCGCCACCGGCGATCTACGTGCCGCCGCTCAGCAGTCCCGGCGCATGAGTCAACGCCTGAAGCGCCTGGGCAGCAAGCTGACCTCTCGCCTGAACACACCGGAGCGCCCCGTGGTCCGTCGTCTGCTCGGTCAGCTGCAACTGACCATGGCCGACGACCTCAAGGTCTGGAGCATGATCTACAGCGAGCGGGAGCTGGTGCCCGGATTCTAGGCCCGTCGGAAAAGTACCTGCTGACCTGGCCGCCTTGAACACGGGATTCATGATCGAGAGACACCAGATTTTTGCCGCTCTGATTGGCGCCGAAGCCGTTGCCAAGACGACAGCGGCTATCTAGGGTGAAGACAGCCCCCCGGCCCCTGCTGCACCACCGGGGCTTCTGAAGCGGTAGCCCCAATACAGGCGGAGGCCTGCATGGACCGAGATCGCTGGGAGACATTTCTCGAGAAGCACCTCACGCCTGCAGACCAGGCCTTTCCCAGCGTGCCGCCCGTCCCGGGGGACTGGAAGACGCTGTCCCCCGAGGACAGTCTGCCGCTGTTGCTGGACCTGACCCAGGCCCAGCTCGCCGACGATATCCGGCCCACCTGCGAGTGCTTTACCGCCCTGGCGATCCGCGCCATGCCACTGTTGTGCTATCGCCGCCATCTGCTCTGCGACGTCCTGCTGGAGACCGAAGAAGGCCCCGGCCTGTTCGCCTTCATCTATGGCCAGAGCGGTGTCTGGCCGCTGGACCTGACCAGCAAGGCGCTGTTTCGACTGAACAGTGTCTATGGCGATCCTGCCACTTCCCCAGCCGCGGCGCTGGAATACCTGCACCTGTTCACCGGGTTCATCATCGGAGGTGCCGAGAGCGGCCGTTTTCGTGTGCTGGAATCCGCCGACTATTTTCCCTGGGTCGATGCCGATCCGCCGCCTCAGGCGCTCGATGCGGTCCGTCAGGCGCTGTCCAAGGTAAGCTATCCCCCCCGTGTGGTATGCGCCAACGACGAAGCCGACGCGCCAGCCCCCATGACCTTGCACAGCGGGGATCTGGCTGAACAGCGCTCCCTCAACAGCGACGTCGACAGTCCGGTCGTCGCCTGGCACATCCAGGTACCGGTGGTCTACGGGCGCTCGCTGTGGGACTGCGACTTCACGGTGCTGCGCGACGGCGAGGTCCACATGGAGGAGGACCGCACCCTGCTCGACGATCTGCCGCTGCGACTGGAACGCTTTATCGGCGCGGTGCGCCTGCCCTGAATCAGCTTACCTGCGCTGAGCCCCCTTGCCTGCCCACGAGGACCCCACACCATGACCCTGGTACCGGATGATTCGCCTCTGCCCCCTCGTCGCCTGCCGTCATCGGTGGAGGGGGACGGTCTGCTGGTGGGCTGGTCGCTGGAGCAGGGTCAGCCTCATCAGCCGTTCGGTTTCCGCATCGGTGCGCCAAGCACCAACGCGAACCAGGAGCAGCTCGATCCGATCCTGTTCGAGGGCAGCGGCCATCTGATGACCATTGCCCCCACCGGCTCGGGCAAGGGAACCGGCTGCATCATCCCCACCCTGCTGCGTTATCCGGGGCCGGTGATCGTGGTCGACCCCAAGGGCGAGAATGCGGCGGTGACCGCCCGTCGCCGCCGCCAGATGGGCCACAGGGTCATCGTGCTCGACCCCATGGGCATCACCGACCTGCCGGCAGATCGGCTGGACCCCACCGACATCGTCATCCCCAATTCACGCACCGAGCTCGATGACATCGCCATGCTGTCGGAGCTGATGATGGAGTCACACGGCTTCGACGGCCGTGACCGCTTCTGGCTGCAGCGCGCCCAGCAGGTGCTCAATGGTCTGCTGCTCTACCTGATCCGCAGCCAGCCGGAACAGCGCAAGGGGCTGCTCGGCAAGCTACGCAAGATGGTCAGCCAGGATACCGAAGAGCTGGCCAAGCTGGCCGAGCGCATGCGCCAGATGCAGGATCCGGACCTGGAAGCCACCGCCGCCAGTCTGACTCTGCCGGCCGAGACCACCCTGGCCGGCTACATGGCCTTCGCCCAGAACAGTCTCGGCTTCCTGCGCGGTGAAGCGGTACTGGAGGCTACCCAGGACTCCACCTTTTCGCTGGACGACGTCACCCGCGGGGAACTGTTATCGATCTACCTGGTGATTCCCCCCGAGAAGCTCGAATCCCACGGCCGCCTGCTGAGACTGTGGATCGGCGTACTGATCGCGGCGGTGGTGCGCCGACGCCGGGCGCCAGCGCTGCGTACCCTGTTCCTGCTCGACGAGGCACCCCAGCTCGGTCCTCTGCCGCAGCTGCGACAGGCCATCACCCTGCTGCGCGGCTACGGCCTGCAGACCTGGAGCTTCTGGCAGGACATGAGCCAGTTGCGACAGCTGTATCCCCAGGACTGGCAGACCATGCTCAACAACTGTCGGGTGGTGCAGTCCTTTGGCGTACCCAACATGAACGCGGCGATGGACCTGGCGACCCTGACCGGCTTCCCGCGCCCGGAGGAGCTGCTCGACCTGGATTTCGACGAGATGCTTTTGCTGATCGCCGGCGACGAGGCACGCCTGGCCAGGCGACCGGAATACCGCAGCGACCCGCTGTTTCGTGGCCAGTTCGACCGCAACCCCTTGCACGACAGCAGCCGAGAGATCATGCCCCAGGCGCTGCGTCCGCAACGTCGTCTGCGCAGAGTCAGTCCGGCACGGCCCAAGCCTACGCCACCACCGGTGGTCGATCCTGCCTTCCTGGATCGACTGCTGGCGCAGTGGGCCTGACGCCCGGGACAGGACCCAGCCCATGAGCGACGTCTCCCGCGAGCCCCCGAACGCCACAGCGACCGACCTCCCCCCTCCCGGGACAGCCGGTTCATCCGGTTCATCTGGAAACACCTTTCCGTCGCTGGAACACCCCAGCATCTTTCTTGCGTCACCCGGTGACGTGGCCTACCTGCGCCGCGCCTGCAGGGACGAGATCGAGACGCTGCATCACCAGGCCGCCGACGATCACGGCCTTCGGCTCTACGCCTGGGAGGTCGATACCGCCGAAGACGGTTTCGATGATGCGGTGCCGGCCCAGCAGCAGATTCCCCACCCCTCGGATCCCCTCTGCAGAGGGGTGATCTGCCTTTTCGGTGAAAAGGTCGGTAGCCCTCTGGCAAGCCATCACCCCATCGATGACCTGCGGGTCCTCGATCCCATGAAGCCCAACGACGGCGGCGATACCCCAGGCTTGGTGATTCCCTGGGACAACGCCTGGGCCGACCGTGGTGGATTCGCCCTTACCGGTTCCACCTTTGAACTGCTGGCCACCCTGGCCTACCGCGAGCGACAGCGTCAGGAGGCATCGGCCGGATCTCGCCCACTGCCACTGCTGCTGTGTCTGGTCGGGCCGAGGGACCTGCTGGACACCACCGAGCCACTGAAAGCCGCCTGGGGCAACTATCGTCACTTTCATGAATGCCAGGACAAGTGCGGAACGGATTCGGCCTGCATCACCAGGCGACTGGAAGACCGCACCCAGCAGCTCAAGCAACTGATCAATCTGGTGGCCTTCGTGCAACGTCGCGGCCACGTCATTCGTGTCATCGATTCTCAGGACGCCTTTATCGGTGAATTGCGACGTTTCATGGAGCGGGACCTGAACCTGGCCCTGACGGCGTCGGACAGAGACCCCTTCAAGGGTCTGGAGTCCTACGACGTCGGGGACCACGCGCTTTTCTGCGGGCGATCCGACCAGCGAAGCACCTTGAGAGAGGAACTCAAGCAGCGCTGGAACCAGCAGGACCGGGTCCCCGTGGTCTGGGTCGAGGGCGGAAGCGGCTCGGGCAAGTCGTCGTTCCTGCGTGCCGGCATCATCGGAGCCCTGGTAGCGGACAGCGCCGATCATCGCTGCCTTGACGGCATATTGCGCCCTTCCGACCTGGCCCCGGATAGCCGAGCCACGGACGCAGCAAGCGGCGACAGATGCGTGCTGACGATGCTCTTCGACGCCATCGTGAAACGCCTGGAAGGCGCCGGCTGGTGCGATGAACCAACTGCCAGGCGAGCTCGCCGTCTGCTGGGAAGGACGTCAACGGACCTGCGTATCGAAGCCCTGAACGAGGAGTTGTGTCTACTGCTGGACGCCGCCGCCACGCGCCTGGCTCGACCTCCTCGTCTACTGCTGGGCTTCGACCAGTTCGAGGAGATCGTCGACGCTCTGTATGGCGAACAGCAGGAAGCCGAGTTCTGGGATCCGCTGGTGCAGTGGCTCCACGCGGCCCATTCATGCCGCGCCCTGGCCCCGCGTCTGGGCATCTTTGTCACCCTCCAGGGAAACCGTCAGGAGCTGGTGGAGCGCGACAGTCTGCTCAACGAACTCCATGCCACTGGCCAGGTAACGAGGATGTCGTTTCCTCCTGACAACAGTCTCGACGAAATTATTCGCAAGCCCTTTCGGCTGACCGGACGCCTGGCCATCAGCGACGCACTGGTGGCCCGGCTCAAGGACAATATCCAGCGGATTCGCGGCCATCATGGTCGAGGCGACGCCCAGGACAGCCTGCTGCCGCTGTTGTCACTGGCGCTGCGCAATCTCTACGAGCACGGCCTGCGGCTCGCCGAAGAAGCCACCATCGCTGACTCGGCGTCCCTGGGTGACGCTATCACCACGAGCTTTGGCCGCAGTGGGGACCGCCAGGCCGACGACGACACCCAAGAGCTCGGCACCAGCGCCAGAGCAGGTTTCACCGAGAGCGCGTCTGGCTCCGAGGCCTTCCAGACCACCGGTCACCTTCGTACCCCCGACGGGGGCGACCGCCAGCGGGAGCCCCCCCTGTGGGTACTGGACACCGCCAACGCCGAGGGCCACGACAGTATCGAAGGCGCCATCACCCAACTCGCCAATGAGGCCTTCGAGCAGGCCAAGGCGGCGTCCGGCGCACTGTGGTCGGATAGCGTCGTCGGTGACCTGCTGCGTCGCCTGGTGGATTGGCGCCAGGTCGGCGAAAAGCATTTTACGCTACCCGCCACGGTCTTCCCCGCGGCGGATGCCACAGACGCCTTTCAATTGGCCCGGGCGTTGCGCGAGCGGCGCCTGCTGATCGATGAACGCCACGGGCGTGTCCGCCTGGTCCACGAAGCGGTACTCCACCACTGGCCCCAGGCCAGCGAGTGGCTGGAACGGGAGCGCCCGGTACGCGAATGCGTCCGCCAACTGGTGGGGGAAGCCGAGCACTGTCTTGCCAGCCCGCCGGACGCCGCGCGCTGGAACGCCTATCGCCTGCTCTACCTGGATCGCGCGGCCCGGGTGCTGGCGATCTGGCATGATGTGCTCGGCGAAGGCCCGCCAACGACCAAGGAGCTTGCCCGCCTGCGGGAGTTCTGCCTTACCCTGCTGCTGCTGGAAGCCGATCCTGCAGCGGTGGTCACCCAGAGCCCTCGCAAGCCGACACACCTGATCCTGGCCACCTTCTACCAGCGCGCCGATATCATCGCGGCAATGGTGGCCAGAAGGCCCGAGGCGGTCGATCTACCGCGCAAGGATGGCCGCACCGCGACCTTCTGGGCGGTCTGGAAAAACCGCCTCGACCTGTTGCAACCGCTGCTGGCGGCCGGTGCCGATCCTGACCACGTCGATGAGGACCACTGGCGCCCCGTACACCTGGCGGCACAGGCAGGAGCCGTCGACTGCCTGCAGCGTCTGGTGGAAGCAGGGGCCAGCCTGGACGCACAGCAAGCGCCCCACGGCCAGACACCGATGCACCTGGCCGCGCTCGCCGGCCAGCACAGGGTGCTCGACTACCTGATACAGCAACGCGGCCAGAGCCCCGACCTCACCAACGCCAACCGTCAGACCCCGCTGGAACAGGCGATCGCCAACGATCGAGCCGACACCATCAGCCACCTGATTGCCCTCGGGGCTGACCCGGCAGCCCCCCATCAGACGCACTGGAGCTATCTGCACTTCGCCGCCCGCGGCAATCATGTGAAGGCCGCCGAGGCGCTGGTGGCCCAAGGACTCGAGATCGACGCCAGGTTGGCCAACGACGCCACGCCGTTGCACCTGGCCGCCTACAATGATCATCCGGAAATAGCCCGCTGGCTGATTGAACGCGGCGCCGACCTCGGTGCCCTCGCGCTCGCCGCGGACTGGGGCAAGGAAAGCAGCGCCCGGGAACGGCAGGATGCCTGGCGCAAGGAAGGCGCAAAGGGAGTCCCGTCAGGCAAGCTCGGCGACTTCGAACACACCCCCTTGCACATCGCCGCCGCCCGCGGAGCCACCAGGGTGGCCGAGCTGTTGCTCGAGCACGGGGCCGATCCCGCCGCGGCGATCGGCGACGGCCGCACAGCGCTGCACCTGGCCGCCGAGCACGGCCACCCGGATACCCTGGCCCTGCTCTGCCATACAACTGCCACACTCGACGCCAGAGACCATCGAGAAGACACCAAGGCAGAGCAACCGATCCATCAGACCGCGCTGCAGGCATCGGTGACCGGTGGTCATGTCGCCTGTGCCGAGGTACTGCTACGCGCCGGCAGCGACCCGAACACCCAATTGCACTGGCCTGGTCGCAGCCCCTTTGCCGGCTGGAACCTGGTGCACCTGTGCGCCGATCAGGGACATGCCGAGCCAATCAGGCTGCTGGCTCGCCACGGGGCCGACATGCAGGCCACCACCCCGGATGGCCGCACGGCGCTTCACCTGGCCGCCCTGGCCAATCGAGCCGAGGTCGTCACGGCATTGCTGGATCTCGGCGGCGTATCGGTGGATGTCCTCGACAAGCACGCCATGAGCGCCCTGCAGCTCGCCTGCCTCAAGGGCGCGAGCGAGGCGGCCAAGGTCCTGCTCATCGGGCAGGGGGTCATCGAGCAGGCGGACATCGAGCAGGCAACCGAGCCAGGCGTTGCCACAAGAGGAAGCGCCAAGGCGCCCCTAGCCCCCACTCTGCTCCACCTGGCCTGTGTCGGCGGAGCGCTGGACCTAGTCGAGACGCTTATCATGGCGGGGGCAGACTGTGACGCCAGCGACGCCGAGGGCTGGCACCCTCTGCACCTGGCCGTACAGTTCAATCACCAAACCCTGGTCGAACGGCTTGTAGCCGCCGGCGCAGAGGTCGATGCCTGCGCAGAACAGCCAGGCGTCACCGCCTTGCAACTGGCCGCCGAAGGCGGTTACAAGGACATCGCTATCGTGCTGGCAGACGCCGGAGCCGATATTGACATGGCCACTCGTGACCGCGATGCACCGGTGCTGATCGCGCTGTCACTAGGCCAGTTTCCACTGGCGCTGGCCTTGATTCAGCGAAACGCCGATGCGGCCATGCGAACTCGCGACGGACGCAGCGTCGCCCAGGTATACGCTGAACGTCTGACCCGGACATGCACTCGCGACGACGCTGGACGCGCCCTCGAGGACGGCCCGGTGGCCGACCCCAGGATACTTGCCTGGCTCGAAGGCGCGGGTCAGTCCACCGCGGTTATCGAGAAAGCGGTGGCGGCCTTGCGCGCCCCTGCGGCGGATGGGGACCAGGAACAGTGCGCAGGCACCTCGCCCAACGACATGGGCCCCGATCCAGCGATTGCCCGCGGCGCTCTCGCCCCGACCCTGGAAGGCAACCCCTGGCAGTACCCCTGGCGGCGCTGCAGGCCGGCATTTGTCGAGTCCCACTGGCCCTGCGGCAGCCGTATTGATGGAAAGCATCTCGCCGACAACAGACTGGTGGCCGACGCCTGCCGACTGCCCTGGTACCCCGACGCCACCCTGATACGCCTGCAACATCCCGACTGGATGCAGGGCCTGGCGCTGTACTTCGTCGAGGAAGGCACTGCTGGAGACCACGTGCCGCGCCCGCTGACCCGGCTGACCGGTACTGCACCGCCGATCCACGAGTTGAACGCTCGCCAGCCGATCCAGCTTTGCGCTGCCAATGCGCTCGGCTACCTGCGCTTCTTCTGCTTCTTCGTCAGGGGGCCGGACGGTCCCTTCTATATTGTCGATTCGCTCGAGGATCCGCTGCTCCCGGTCCATCCCGATATTCAGGCCATCGTCGCCGGAAGCTGTCACGCGCCGCGCCAGGACCCGGCCGATGACGAAGACGTCTATCGCTACCTGGCGACGCTCTACTATGCCGACGCCTTTTTTCTCGCCCGCTTCATGCTGAGCGCCAGCGGCAACATCGAGATGCTCGATGACGAACCCATCGCTGCCGGATTGCCCGAGCGCATCCACGCGCCGCTGGACTGACCAAGCTACGGACGTCAGGACGACGGAACCGAAGAGGCGGTGGCATCTGAACCGCCCCCGGCCATCAGCCGCGATTCGCTCATCGCCAGCGCTTCGGCGATTCGCTCGCCCCCTAGCGGGCCCTTCCTCGAGCGCCAGTACGCCAGAATCTGCGGGAACTGATTGAAGCAAAGCCCCTGTTGACTGACGACCCGCCGATCCAGCGGAAAAAGGCGCAAGCCTTGCTGCATCAGGCCGTCCGCTCGCCCCTCTCCCCTCGCTCTCAGCAACTCGACCAGGGTCAGTGGATCGTCGCTACCGAAGCGTTCTCTGGCGGCGGCTCGCGCCTCCATCACACGCTCCAGCAGGACGCGTGCTCGCAGTTGCAGCCGCCTGTCGAGGCGCGCAGCAAAAATGACGGGGGCCAGCCGATTGAGGTCCGCCTGGGTCACGCCGGGCAGCCACACCAGTACACAGGAACGCATGGAAGGCACCAGATCCAGGCGATTCACCTGATCACAGAACAGACAGGCCGTCACGATATCATCGACATTGCGACTGTCAGTCCCCAGGGTCACCGCCTGCTGATACTTGGCGCTGCGAAAGCCACAAAAGCGACAACGGTAGTCGTCCCTGGCCCAGACCGCTTCGCGCGCGCCTGGCGGGGTGCAAGGTATCCCCGTGCAACGATAGCCAAGGACGTCATAGGCGCTGGTGGGACGCGCCAGGCGAAAACGCAACTTGTCGGCGAGCAGGGAGTCTTGTTCAGACAGGGGACAGGACATGGCGCAACCTTGGCCAGACTGGCCATCCAGAGGACTCGATCGGGACACGGGGCCGCACTACGCAGCCAGTGCGCACCAGATCAAGGCGTGTCGTGGACGCAATCGTGCTTTCATTGACGCCGGTCAAGTTCAGCATAGCCTGCCGGCGCGTCCGCATGACGGTTTCGCCCGTCCATCGCCATGGTCTCGCCTTGGCGGCGCCCGGTTCACGCCTACGACACTGCACACCCGCCCTGCGGCTGGTAACATGAAATGACGCGACAGGCGGCATCACATCAAGCCAACCTAGACGTTGGGGCTCATGCAGCAGTCCCGGGCGACAAGCGCCCGATACCGCGGCGCGCCGCTATCAGAGATATAGCACACTATCAATGCAGCTATGCTGAAAACGCCGTCGCCCCCCGGAGACCCAATTCCCCTTAGGATCAATTTGTGACAGTCTACTGCGAATCATCATGAGAAGACCCCGCAATGAGCATTGGCTCGCCTCGGTCAAATCCATGATCCCAGTTTTCACCTTTTCCAGGAGTATCGGCATTGATCAGGGTTCTTGTCGCTGACGATCATCACCTGGTACGCACCAGCATCGTTCATCTGCTCAATGCAGAGAAGGACATCAATGTCGTCGGGGAAGCCGCGGACGGAGAAGAGGCCATTGCTCAGACTCGCCGCCTCAATCCCGACGTGGTGGTGATGGACATTCGCATGCCGGGCATCGGCGGGCTCGAGGCCACTCGCAAGATCCGCCGACTGACCTCGGACATCCGTATTCTTGTGCTGACGGCCTTTATCGAGGAAGCCTTTGCCCAGCGGCTGCTGGAGGCCGGTGCCCACGGCTTCATCAGCAAGGGTTCCCAGCACGACGAGATGGTCAAGGCCATCCGCGCGGTGTTCGCCGGACAGCGCTTCGTCAGCCCGGAGATCGCTCAACGGCTGGTACTGTCGCGCATCGACCACGAGGAAAATCCGTTCGATCAGTTGTCCCAGCGCGAGCTTCAGGTCGCGATGATGATCGTCAACGCCCAACGCGTCGCCGACATCGCCGATCGCATGTTCCTGAGCCCGAAGACGGTCAACACCTACCGCTATCGCATCTTCGAAAAGCTCGGCGTCAATTCCGATGTCGCCCTGACCCACCTGGGGCTGCGGCATGGGCTTGTCGAAGGCTTCAAGGAAGACTAGAAGCCAGCCTGAGGCTCTTACCCAATGTGCCGTCGGGGACGATACGTCCCCCGCCAGGCTCTGGTAGCATGAGCTCCCTGACGTGATGTGACAGGGTGAGCCTTACCAGACCATGACCTTCGATGCCCGACGCTTTCTCGAGACCGTCAGCGAATCACCCGGTATCTACCGGATGTTCGATGACCAGTCCAATACCCTCTATATCGGCAAGGCTCGTCGCCTGAAGGCTCGCCTGGCGAGCTATTTCCGCGGCGCACTCAATACCAAGACTCAGGCGCTGGTCGCTCGCATCCACGACATCCAGGTCACGGTGACCAACAGCGAGACCGAGGCGCTGCTGCTCGAACAGACCCTGATAAAGCAGCTCAGACCGCCCTACAACATCCTGTTGCGTGACGACAAGTCCTACCCCTTCGTGTTTGTCACCGACCGTCATCCCTTCCCGGCTCTGGAACACAAGCGCGCACGGACCCGCCACGATGACGGCCGCTATTTCGGGCCCTATCCCTCCAGCGGCGCCGTGCGCGAAACGCTATCACTGATGCAGAAGGTGTTCCGTATCCGCAACTGCGAGGACGGCGTCTTCGCACACCGCACCCGGCCCTGCCTGCAGTATCAGATTCAGCGCTGCAGCGCCCCCTGCGTGGGCTACATCAGCGAAGAAGACTACCGCCGCGATATCGAACACGCCATCCAGTGCCTGGAAGGACGCAGCGAATCGGTCAGCCAGGAGCTGACCCGCGACATGGAGGCCGCAAGCCAGGCCCTCGACTTCGAGGAAGCGGCACGTCTGCGCGACCAGTTGCAGGATCTGCGCCGTCTGCAGCAGCGCCAGGTGGTGGATACCGGCAGCGGAGACGCCGACGCCTTTGCCCTGGCCTCCCAGCCGGGTGCCCTGTGCATCTCGGTGCTGTCGATTCGTCAGGGGCGTCTGCTGGGGGCGCGGCACTACAGCCCCGCCAACAGCCTCGATCTCGGGGAGCCGGAACTGCTGGGTGACTTCGTCAGCCAGTACTACCTCGGACAGGCCCGGGAGATCCCCACTGAAGTGCTGACCAGCCACGCCGTACCCGACGCCGAACTGATCGCCCGGGCGCTGAGCGAGCATGCCGGACGCCGGGTACGCATGACCGACAAGGTCCGCGGTCACCGCGCCCAGTGGCGTGAACTCGCCCGCACCAACGCCGAGCAGCAACTGGCCGGCCAACTGGCCAACCAGACCCAGCTCGCCAAACGTTTCGAAGATCTTCGCCAGGCACTCGAGCTCGACGAGACGCCGCAACGGCTCGAATGCTTCGATATCAGTCACAGCCACGGCGAGACCACGGTGGCATCCTGCGTCGTGTTCGACCAGGACGGCCCGCGCAAGAGCGACTATCGGCGTTTCAACATCAAGGGAGTCGCCGCCGGCGATGACTACGCAGCGATGCAGCAGGCGCTGACTCGTCGCTTCAAGCGCTTCAACGAAGGGGAAGGCGTGTTACCCGACATCCTGGTCGTGGACGGCGGCAAGGGCCAGTTGAACATGGCGCGGGAGGTGCTCGCCGAGCTCGCCATCAACGGCGTGATCCTGCTCGGGGTGGCCAAGGGCACCACCCGCAAGGCTGGCCTAGAGACCCTCTTTGTCGAGACCGTGGATCGCTCTCTGGCGCTGCCACCGACCTCGCCGGGTCTTCACCTTATCCAGCACATCCGCGACGAATCGCACCGATTCGCTATCGCTGGCCACCGTGCCAAGCGAGACAAGGCCAGGCGCACCTCGACGCTTCAGGATATCCCCGGCGTCGGCCCCAAACGCCGACGTGAACTGCTGCGCTTCTTCGGCGGACTCCAGGGCATCAAGCAGGCCACCCGCGATGAACTGGCTCGGGTTCCCGGCATCAGCGCCACCATGGCAGACACAATTCATCGTGCCCTGCATGGATGAGTTGAGGTATCACGGATAGAATGAACCACTTTGACGGGCGCCAACGTCGTCCGTCGCTTCTTGTCGCCCCCCTCCAGCAAGGACAGCGGTATCGATGAACATTCCCAACATTCTGACCCTGGCACGCATCGTCTTCATCCCCCTGCTGGTGGTGCTGTTCTACCTGCCCTTCGAATACAGCATGCTGACCGCCGCCGCCCTGTTCGGCCTGGCCTCCATCACCGACTGGCTGGATGGCTATCTGGCGCGCAGGTGGGACCAGTCGACGCCATTTGGCGCCTTCCTCGACCCGGTGGCGGACAAGCTGATGGTGGCAGTGGCGCTGGCACTGCTGATCGAGCGCTACGACGCCGCCTGGCTGACGTTGCCGGCGCTGGTGATCATCGGCCGCGAGATCGTCATCTCGGCACTGCGCGAGTGGATGGCGGAGATGGGCAAGCGCGGTTCGGTCGCGGTGTCCTGGATCGGCAAGGTAAAGACCACCCTGCAGATGGTCGCCCTGCTGCTGCTGCTGGCCTTCCCTCCCGGCCACCTGATCGCCGAACTGGGCGTTGTCACCCTGTACGCCGCCGCCATACTGACGCTGTGGTCGATGATCCAGTACCTGCGGGCCGCCTGGCCGCACCTGAGCCGCTCGCTGTAGGCAGTGCTCTGGCGATCCGGGGCCTATTCGAAAATTCAGGGAAAAGCGTTTGACAGTCACCGACTTATCCGTATAATACGTCCTCGAGTCAGGCGGGAATAGCTCAGTGGTAGAGCACAACCTTGCCAAGGTTGGGGTCGCGAGTTCGAATCTCGTTTCCCGCTCCATCATCAGACGATGGATGACTCATGAGGCTGGATGGCAGAGTGGTTATGCAGCGGACTGCAACTCCGTGTACGCCGGTTCGATTCCGACTCCAGCCTCCATTTTTCCTTTCAGGTGTGCCCCGCTTCCCAGAAGCCGTGTCCGATCCCTTCGGACCCTATCGCCTTACCTCTGGCGACGTTCCTGCCCGGATGGCGAAATTGGTAGACGCAAGGGACTTAAAATCCCTCGGTGGCAACACCGTGCCGGTTCGAGCCCGGCTCCGGGCACCAACCCTATCGATGTCTTACGTGACCCACTCCCCCGACGACCTGCCTTGTGGTGGTGTTCTGGTCGCGTTCTGGTCGCCCTCTTGTCGCTTTCGCATCGCCTTCTCATCGTTCCCCACATCCTTGCTCATCGCTTGCGCCGAAATATCAATAATGGCGAATAAAGAAATACCTCCTATAGTGAATTGTGCCGGTTCAGTTCACGGACGGCAGAGCGCCATATCGCCTCGATGGAGTGAGCGCGGGCCTTCACAGGGTTCAGGGACGACTTCCAGGAGATGCCACATGAAACGCACGCTAGTCGGATCGACCATGATCGCCGCATTTGTGATGGCGGGCAGCACCTTCGCCATGGATTCGGAAGCCCTGCAGGAGCACATGCAGGAAATCGAGGAAAAAGCTCAGCAGAACAGCGAAGAGGACCGGGTGGAAGCCCTCGAGCAACAGGTCGAGGACCTCAAGGAGCTCATTCACAAGATGATGGAAGAGGACGCTGCCGCCTGAGCCTTTGGCGCTGAGTCCTGCCAAGTCATGACGTGCGGCCATAACGTGCGACCATGACCCACCACGATGACTCACCATGATGAAAGGGGCCCCAGGGACGGGGCCCCTTTCCGTTGTCAGCCACCTGGACACCGCCCCTCGAGACATCATTTGGCTCGGGACGGCACGCGAGCCTGCGTGGTAAACTTCACCCCCATTTTCATCAGCACTGCACGGTCTTTAGCATCTTGAGCGACAATGCTTCTCTACCCCGAGATCCCCTGCCAGACGATCTCGGACAGCGTATGACGGCGCCTCCCACCGCCCACCCTCAACCGGCTCGAGAGCCGGCCCCAGGCCGACAGAGAGGCTGAACCATGCTGCTCGGACGCCTGCGCGACCCTTTCATCAATCACCGCCATCGCCGCCTCTTCCACGTACTCCGGGTCAGTCTGGCACTGATCGTGACCTTTGCCATCGTCCAGACGTTCCCCTTCCAGCACAGTGGCTGGGCGCTGGTGAGCACGGTCATGGTGATGGGCAACCTTCCCCATATCGGGGGCGTACTGGACAAGGGGCGCCAGCGCCTGGCCGGCACCCTGATCGGCGCAGCCCTCGGCCTGGCGCTGATCATCCTCCCGCTGCCAGGCTGGGGCGTACAACTCGGCGCGCTGATCGGCATCGCCATCGCCACCTGGGTGGTCTTCGGCGGTCGCCAGGCCTACAGCGGACTGATGTTCGCCATCAGCCTGCTGCTGGTGATCGGCGACGGCTCGCAACAGCTCAGCGTGGCACTCTGGCGAAGCGCCGACGTACTGCTCGGCACCCTGGTCGGCATCGGCGCCACCCTGGTCTTCCTGCCACACAAGGCCACCGACATGCTGCGCTTCCTGCTGGCCGACTGTCTGGATCGCATGGCGCGGTTGTATCACACCCACACCAGTGCCACATCGGCACCGGGCATCGATACCCAGGCACTGTTCAAGGCCGCCAGCCAAATGCTGGTCAAGCAGCGCGGACTGACCGACGCGGTCCACCGCGAAGGACGCCTGACCCGCGGCGAGGTCGACGAGCTGATCTCCTACCAGCGACGCATGCTGTCCACCCTGGAGCTATTGCTCGAGACCCACTGGACCACGCGCGCCGGTCACGAACAGATCGATGCCATGGCAGGGCTGCGCGATCAGCAGCACGCCCTGGCGCGGGATCTCGGCACCCTCGCCTTCGAGGTGCGCACCGGACGCCCGGTCACGCTCGAGGTCACGCCCTTCGCGCTGGACGATTTCGCCGACCTCGCCTCCACGGCACGCGCCGAGGATGGCAGAATGCTGTTCAGCCCCAGCGGCTATCTCTGGCTGACCCGGGAGCTGGCCCGCCTGACCGAAGCGACCGCCCGCCGCCTGGGCGGACTCGAGCGGCTACCCAGCAGGCGCCTGCGCCGCCGCGCCCCCCGACACGGGCTCCACCGAGCCCCCTCTTTCGACCGCAAGGAAGGAACCACGCATGGCAAACGCCCCTCTTGACGTCCTCATCATCGGTGGCGGCGTCGCCGGTCTGGCGATGGCCCTGGAGATCGCCGATCGCCGGCCGGTCACCCTGCTGCGCCCCGGTGTCGAGGCGCAAGGTGCCAGTCGCTGGGCCCAGGGTGGTATTGCCGCGGTGCTGTCGCCTCAGGACGACATCGAGGCCCACATCCAGGATACCCTGATTGCCGGGGACGGGCTGTGCGATGAAGCGGCGGTGCGCTTCACCGTGGAAAACGGCCCCGACGCCATCGCCTGGCTGTTGAGTCTTGGCGTGCCCTTCACACCGGATCCCGAGGCGGCCAGTGGCTACCCCTACCACCTCACGCGGGAGGGCGGCCACAACGCTCGCCGAATCATCCACGCCGACGACGCCACCGGCCGGGCCGTGACCGACACCCTGCTGGCCCGAGTGCGCGCCCATCCGCAGATCGCGCTGCGCGACGACCTGATCGCGGTCGAACTGCTCACCGATGACCTGGGTGCCTGCTGCGGTGCTCGTTGCCTGGACGCCCACCAGCGTCCTCACGACCTTGTCGCCCAGGACACCGTCCTGGCTACCGGCGGCGCCAGCGGGCTCTACCTGCATACCACCAGCCCCGCCCCGGCCAGTGGCGAGGGCATGGTCATGGCCTGGGAGATCGGCGCCGAACTGATGAACCTGGAGTTCCAGCAGTTCCACCCCACCTGCCTGTTCGATCCACAGGGACCGCCCTTTCTGGTCAGCGAGGCGGTAAGAGGCGAAGGCGGCCTGCTGCTGAACGTGCGTGGCGAGCGGTTCATGCCCGCCATCGATGAGCGCGCCGAACTGGCCCCGCGAGACGTGGTCGCCCGCGCCATCGACGCCGAGATGCAGCGCACCTCGAGCGACCATGTGCTGCTGGACATCCGCCACCTCGGCGACGCCGCCATACGTCACCACTTCCCCACCATCCACGCCCACTGCCTCGCGCGCGGCCTGGATATCACCACCCAGGCCATCCCGGTGGTGCCGGCGGCCCACTATAGCTGCGGCGGCGTCGCCACCGACCATCGGGGAGCCACGCGCGTGGCGGGGCTCTACGCCATCGGCGAAGTCGCCTGCACCGGACTGCACGGAGCCAATCGCATGGCCAGCAACTCCTTGCTCGAGTGCCTGGTCTACGCCAGATCCGCCGCTCGCCACCTGAGTGAGCCGGCGCCGGGACGCACCTTGACACCACGGCCGAGCGCAACAACCGGAGATCGACAGGTTTCCAGCGAGAGACTCGCCTCGTTGCGCCAGCGCGTCCGCCAGATCATGAGCGCGAGGGTCGCCATCGTGCGCCAGGACGAAGGGCTGGCCGAGGCACGCACGACCCTCGAGCAACTGGAATCGGAGTTTCATGACCTGACTCGGAGCGGCGCCGCGAGTGTCGAGCTGCACGCCTGTCGCCAGGCGCTCACTCTGGCCAGTCTGACGGTCGCCAGCGCCTGCACAAGGCGAGAATCCCGGGGGCTGCACTACAATCCGGACTGCGCCCGCCACGCGGACCCGACACCGCAACCGTCACGCCAGATCAAACCCGCCTGAGGCAAGGTCGCCGGCCCTGCTCAGCTCACGGGCCCCGGCCGCCGCGACCATCGTCGTCCAGGTAACGGCTGTCGTTGAAGGTGGCGACCCAGTGTGGGTGGTAGAACATCAGAATGCTCAGCAGCATGCCGCTGATAAAGGCCTCCGACGGCATCAGCAGCGGCAGGAAACGCGCGTACTCACTGGCCTGGAATAACGCTGACGGGTCACTGGCGCCGAGCCGCGTCAACCCCAGCACCGCGAGCCCCGAAGCCAGTGCCGACAACGCCGCGCACCAGAACCCGCCGATAAACAGGAAAACCATGGGATGAGATGGCAGCCGTCGATCGACCAGGCGCCAGATCAGCACCGTCACCAGCATCGGCACCAGGCCGGTGACCACCAGATTGACGCCCAGCAGTGGCCAGGCGACGCGCCCGGTCAGCACCAGTGACAGATTGACCAGCAGACAGCTCAAGAGCGCCAGGGGGCCTCGAAAGACCAGCGTCATCAGAGTGGTGAACAGCAGATGCAGACTGAGCCAATCGACCGCCTGGGCCCTTAGTTGCCACAGCATCGCCACCATCAGCGTTGCCGCCAGCCAGCGATGCTGCAGGCCAGTATCTTGAAAGAGGGCGCGCCAGGGACGCTGGAAAAGGGCAAGCACCAGGGCCGACAGCGCCACCCCCGCGCAAACCCAGATCAGCCAGGGGGCAAGGATCACCTGAGCAAAGGACATGACCCCTCCTCTTCCTGCTGCCTACCTGTACGGGCGATTCCGGCTCGGTTGGCATGCCTGGGTGAGTGACCGGACCAGGCTTTCGACACCCCCTCGATCACCCATTCCCGCGCTCACCCACTCCCGCCCAGGCGCCGGGCGTCGAAAGAACGGCCGGCGCCCTTGATGCCGACTCAGGCAAAGACGACGGTCTTGTTGTCGTGGATCAGCACCCGATCTTCGAGGTGCCAACGCAGCCCCCGTGCCAGCACGGTCTTTTCTACATCGCGCCCGAAACGCACCAGATCATCCGGCGTATGACAGTGACTGACCCTGTGAATATCCTGCTCGATGATCGGCCCGGCGTCGAGTTCCTCGGTGACGTAGTGGCAGGTCGCACCAATCAGCTTGACGCCGCGCTGGTAAGCCTGGTGATAAGGCTTGGCCCCGGCAAAGGATGGCAGGAAGCTATGGTGAATGTTGATGACTCGCCCACTGTAGCGCTCGCACAGATCAGGTGGAAGAATCTGCATATAGCGCGCCAGCACGATACTGTCGGCCTCGGACGCCTCGACCAGACGCTCGACCTCGGCGAAGGCGGCACTCTTGTCGTCTGCCGAAACCGGCACATGATGGTAGGGAATACCGTGCCACTCGACCATCTTGCGCATGTCGTCATGGTTCGAAATCACCGCCGCGATCTCGCAATCGAGCTCTCCAGCGGTCCATCGATACAACAGATCCACCAGGCAATGAGATTCCCTGGAAACCATCAGCACGACGCGCCGCTTCTGACGAGTGTCGCGCAGCGCCCAGTCCATCTCGAATTCACGCGCTACCGGCGCAAAGGCCTCGCACAGGGCTTCCTTCGACATGCCGATGGAGTCGGCCAGGATTTCGTAGCGCATGAAGAAGCGACCAGAGGCCAGGTCCGAGTGCTGATTGGCCTCGGTGATGGAACCACCGTGGCCAGCAATGAAGTTCGACACCCTGGCGACAATACCCAGTCGATCGGGACACGACACGACCAGACGATAGAAATGGGACATAACACCTGTATCCTTGGACCAACTCTCGGTGACCAACCTTGCACCACCATGGGGAGGGGCGATGAGCACGCCCATTCGGGGCATGCATTGTAGCGAAAAGTGAGATGGCGAACGACCGCTGCACGGGTCCTTTGACCTCTCGCGTTGAGTCGTGCGCGGTCGATCCCGTATAGTGAAATGAACACCGTCCACGATGCCGAGCATGATGCCGATTCCGCGAGCCCAGATTCGACCACGACGCCGCCCACCGGTGCATTTTCTGCCCCTGGGAGGCTGTGGCGAGATCGGCATGAATCTAAGCCTGTACGGCTATCAGGACGCCTGGATTGCCGTCGACTGTGGCATGCTTATTCGCCAGGACCTTCCAGGTGAGCCGCTCCAGGTGCCAGACACCTCGATACTGGATACCCGCGGCATCCGTCCGCAGGCGCTGCTCATTACCCATGGCCACGAAGATCATATCGGTGCCGCCGCCTGGCTATGGCCACGCTGGGCCTGCCCTATTCTGGCGACCCCTCTGGTCGCCGCCATGTTGCGCGTCAAGTTCGGCGAACGGGGACTTCCCACCGACGCGATAGACGTCATCGAACCCGGGGACGCCAGGGACATCGCAGGGTTTTCCCTTCGTTTCCTGCCGCTGACCCATTCCATCCCGGAAAGCTGCGCTCTGCTCATTCAGGCAGGCAACTCGCGCATCCTGCATACCGGCGACTGGAAACTGGACCCAGAGCCGCTGATCGGCCAACCGGTGAACGAAGATCTGTTTCGCGCCCTCGCGCCGGTCGATCTGGTGGTGGGTGATTCCACCAATGCCAACGTGGCCGGCCATTCACGCAGTGAAGGCGAGGTCGCAAGGGCCATGGTGTCTACCATCTCCCGCTGCCAGGGCCGCGTTGTCGTTTCCTGCTTCGCCAGCAATCTGGCACGGGTCCTGGCCATCGGCCGCGCCGCTGCTCGTTGCGGACGCCGGGTCAGCCTGCTCGGGCGCTCCATGGAGCGCATGGTGGGCCATGCCAGGCAACTGGGCTATCTCGACGACTTTCCTGCGCTGGTGCCCGTCAGCGACCTGGGCTATCTACCACCCGAGGAAGTGCTGGTCATTGCCACGGGGAGCCAGGGCGAACCCCGCGCCGCGCTGTCGCGCCTTGCCCAGGGAAGGCATCCTCACTTCGAGCTGACCACTGGCGACACCGTCATCTTCTCGGCCAAGGCCATTCCCGGCAACGAGCACCTTATCGAGCGGCTCAAGCGCGGCCTGGCGCGCTTTCAGGTCACCATCATCGATGATGCCAGCCACCCCGAACTGCATGCCTCCGGGCACCCCGCACAGCAGGAACTGGAACGCTTCTATCGCTGGCTCCAGCCGACCAGACTGCTGCCGGTCCATGGCGAGGAAAACCATCAGTCAGCTCATCAGGAACTGGCCTGTCGCCTGGGCATCGAGGCTCCGCTGGCACCTCGCAACGGCGATCTGATCCGGTTCGACCAGGGCGGCCTGACCCGCGAGGAAAGCTTCCCTCTGTCTCAGTGCATCATCGAACGCGGGGGCATCGACCGGCGTCAATCTCCGGCACATGCGCGCAATCGCCACGGCGTACTCTTCCTCGCCATCAGCCTGGTAGCGACCGACACCGGCTGGGCCAGAATTGGCCGGCTGATGATCGACTCAAGCCAGACCAGCCCCCTGGACGAGGACAATTTCATCGACTGGCTCGACGAACAACTCGACGACCTGGCCGTCGATTCCCTGTCGGCGCTCCGTCGTGGCCTCTACCCTCGTATTCAGGCCTGGCTGGGCGAACACTTACAGCGTCTGCCACAGGTCGAACTCCAGTTGATGGCGAGCGATATCGAAGGCATCGCCGGCGACGTCTGAGCCTCCCCCCTATAAACAAAACAACCGGCCCTGGACGTTTCCAGGGCCGGTCGCGGCTCGACGTTCGCCGTACTTGTGGCCGTGCCGTCACCATTCACGCGCTTTGCGTCATGCACGCGCCTTGGTGACACAGCGGCCAAGCTGCACTGGCGACGCGACACGTCCGTGCAAGGTCAGGTCAACCGAACTCGCGTGACCACACCTGCGCCAGCAGAATCACTTGGCGTTCTTGGGCGGACGTCCACGCTTGCGCTTGGGCTGCTCCGATACGAGATCATCCAGCGACAGGCCGGCTTCGGTGATCTGCTCACGGATCTCCGCCAGCTTCTGGGCCTTCTGCATCTCTTCTTCCTGGCGCTGGCGCTCCTCGTCGCGCTTCTGATCGATGACCTCCTCGACCACTTCCGCCAGTTTTTGCAGCTGTTCCATGCTCAGTTGACGAGCCGCTGCCCGTGCCACGTTCTTGTTTCTCGCAATACGTTCCAATGATTCGCTGGACATAGCTCACTCCATAGCTTTGACACCAAGCGGCGCACGCCGCAATTCACTTGAAGAAAAGTATATGCAACCGGCCACTCTTGGCAAGAAATGCTGGAGATTTTTCCTTGTCAATTACCGAAATATTGGCGGTCTTTATACGTCAACAGCGAGCTCATTGGACGAGCCCAGTCACCCCTTGACCGGTCAATATTGGTTGAAACGCTGACACCTCGAGGAAAAAAGACAGCGGCCAGGATACAAAGAGCGGGCGCCCAAGGCGCCCGCGCAGGTAAGGAGACAAGCGGTCACTTGGCGAAAGCGCTGTCAGCCACCGGTCATGTTCATGAAGCGAACCACCTGAACATCCCCATCGGTGGTGAAATGGTGCCGCTCAGGCTTTAGCGGCATCGCCTCCACGATGGCGGCCTTGAGCTTCTCCGTGTCACCGGGGTAGCGCCTCAATACCGCCCTGAGATCCACCGAATGCTCGTTGCCAAGGCACAGCAGCAGACGCCCTTCCACCGTGACCCGAACACGATTGCAGGAAGCACAGAAGTTATGGCTATGGGGCGAGATGAATCCGACCCGCGTCTCGCTATCCTCCATACGGTAGTAGCGAGAAGGCCCTGCGGTGGCTTCCGTCGTGGCCATCAGGGGGTAGCGCTGCTCGATCCTTTCGCGCACCTCGTCACTTGAACAATAGGTCTCGGCACGGGAATGGTCGGACACATCGCCCAGCGGCATCTCCTCGATAAAGCTGATATCCAGCCCCTCTGCCCTGGAGAACTCGACAAGATCCAGCACCTCGTCTTCGTTGCGCCCCTTGAGCACCACCGCATTGAGCTTGATGCGCTCAAAGCCGGCCTGCCGAGCGGCGCTGATGCCGTCCAGCACCTTGTCGAGGTCACCGGTACGTGTCAGCCGTCGAAAGCGCTCGGGATCCAGCGAATCCAGGCTGATGTTGAGACGCTTCATGCCGCCCTGGCACAGCGCCTCGGCATGCCGCCTCAGGCCCGCCCCGTTGGTGGTCATGGCAAAGTCCCGAAGCCCCGGCAAGGCCCCTATACTGGACACCAGTTGCTCGATATTGCGACGGACCAGCGGCTCCCCCCCGGTCAAACGAATCTTTTCCACGCCGAGCTCGGTGAAGGCTTGCGCCACCTGAGCGATTTCCTCCAGCGTCAGCACCTGGGCACGTGGCAGGAAGGTCATCTCCTCGCTCATGCAGTAGACGCAGCGAAAGTCGCAGCGGTCGGTGACAGACAATCGGACGTAGGTCACCCGGCGACCGAAACTATCGATCAACTGTTGTGTCATTGCGAAGCGACCTCCCAACGCTTGGCGTCATCATGATCCTGACGACGTTCAGATACCCAGTAATCGCCGCTTTCGGTGTGCTCCTTCTTCCAGAATGGCGCCCGGGTCTTCAGATGGTCCATCAAGAATTCGCAGGCTTCGAAGGCGGCACGCCGATGGGCGCTGGCCACCACCACCAGTACGATGGGATCACCGGGCTCCAGACGACCGATCCGGTGGATCAGGGTTACCTCATCGAGCGGCCAGCGCTGTCGCGCCTCAGCTTCGATCTCGGAAAGCGACGCTTCGGTCATGCCGGGATAATGCTCAAGCGTCAGCGCCGTGACGTCCGGGCGTTCATTGAAGTCCCTGACCAGTCCGGTGAAGCTGACCACCGCTCCGATGTCGGTGCGATGTTCGAGCATCCGGCGCTGTTCATGACCTGCATCGAAGGTCTCATGCTGCACGCGTATCATCGATCAGCCTCCTGTCACCGGCGGGAAGAAGGCCACCTCGTCCTCACAGGTCAGACGGGTACCGTCACTCGCCATCACCTGATTGACGGCGCACAGCACGCGCCCTTCATCCAGCCCCTTGAAGCGATCATCCAGGGTCTTCAGTGCCTGCTTGAGACCGGCAACATCGGCACTGGGCAACCTGTCCAGTGGCACCGATGCTTCACCGACGCCAAGCCTTTCGCGCAGTTCAGCCAGGCACTTCACCCTGACACACTGCTCCGCGGCGGACGCAAGCCCCAGGGTCAACGCCGGGCTGTTCTCGGGGCTGGTCACGATCGGCGTTGCCGTCGCAGCGGTCGCGCTCCGACGCAGATAGTCACCGGACTTGCCACCCTGTTTTGCATCCACGTGGATTTCGCCGATCTCCATCTCCTTGTCCACCGCCTTGCACATGTCGTAAAGGGTGAGACAGGCCACCGATACGGCCGTCAGGGCTTCCATCTCGACCCCGGTCCGTCCGGTCAGACGGCAGGTGGCGGACACCCTGACACAACTGGATTCGGCGTCGATCTCGAAGTCGACGCTGACCTTGGACAACGCCAGCTGGTGGCAAAGCGGGATCAGCTCGTGGGTGCGTTTCGCGGCCTGAATACCGGCAATCCTGGCGGTCGCCAGCACGTCGCCCTTGGGCAACTTGCCATCGCTCAACAGCGCCAGAGTCTCCGGCGCCATGGAGATGCTTCCGGTCGCCGTCGCCTCCCGTCGGGTCGCTGCCTTGTCGCCGACATCGACCATGTTGGCTTCGCCGCGTGCGTTGAGATGGGAAAGCGTCATGTTCAAGCCTCAGGAAAATCGAAAGAGAGGGAGTACCATCACGATATCATCGATGGACGCCGAGTCCGTATCCTCGGGAATCTCGACCAAGCAATTGGCCGAGACCATGGACGACAGAATACCGGAACCCTGATTGCCTGTATTGACCACCCGCAAGGTCCCGTCCGCATCACAGTGAAAGACACCGCGACTGTAGTCCGTACGTCCGACCCTGCTGCGAAAGGCGCTACCGGCCAAGGCCTTCCAGCGTGGCTGAGTGGGTGAGCGCCCTTCCAGAGCCGCCAGCATCGGCACCACAAACACCAGACAGGTCACCATGCAGGCCACCGGGTTACCCGGCAGTCCCAGCAAGGGTGTCTCGTCGGAGCCAATCACCCCACATGCCATGGGCCGGCCTGGCCGCATGGCGATCCGCCACAGGGTCAACCTGCCAAGACGCTCCACCGCTTCCCGGGTGTGGTCGGCCTGCCCCACCGACACTCCGCCACTGGAGACCACCAGATCCGCGGTCCGGGCGGCGTCAGCGAGCTGTTCGACCAGGGCGTCGGTGTCATCGGCGACGATGCCGAGATCAATTACCTCGGCGCCATGCTCCTGCAACAACCCCATCAGAGAATAGCGGTTGGCATCATAGATCGCCGCCTGGGCGCGTGCCTCACCGGGTGCCGTGACCTCATCGCCGGTGGAGAACACGGCTACCCGAGGGCGTCGCCGCACCCGGACCTCGGCCTGCCCGAGAGAAGCCAGCAGGCCAAGCGCGGCGGCTTCGAGGCGCCTGCCTGCTGCAATGGCCACCTGGCCGGCACGCAGATCCTCGCCCGCCTGGCGCACGTTCTGCCCCTGCTTGACGCGGTCGGCGCGTGTCACCCTCACACGATCGCCATCTCGCTCGAGCTGTTCGAGCATGACCACGGTGTCGGCCCCTGGCGGCAAGGGCGCCCCCGTGGTGATGGCAATACACTCACCTTCGCCCAGGCGACCCTGAAAAGGCTGCCCCGCCAGGGCTTCTCCCACCTGGAGAAAGACCTCGCCGGGGTCCTCGGTCGACCAGTTGAGGGCCACCCCATCCATCGCGGAGTTGGTATGCCCGGGCACATCGAAGGGCGCTTCTACCGCCTCGGCCAGCACTCGGCCGTGGGCCCTGGCCAGGGGCACCTTTTCCGCCGCCAGGCGACCAGCCACCAGCGTCAACAGGGCATCGCGCGCCTCCACGACGCCGAGCATGCGCTCACCAAGATCGAAACAGGAGAGCGTTGTCATGACGGTTCTCCTCCCTGGTGCGCGACAAGCCATTCGGGCCATCGCCTCACCCAGGCCTGGACCCAGGCGGCGATGGCGTCATGATCATTGAGATCGAGCGCATCGCCCCTGGTCGCCAGGGGGGCGTCACTGGCGACGGCCTGAATCCATGGATCGTCTTCCGCCATCAGCGGCTTTTCCAGCGCCGGCCGATGGAGCTCCAGCTTGGGTAAAGGCCAGTCCTTGAAGCCCTCGACCAGCACCAGTTGCGGTTCCAGCGGCGCGACCATGGCCAGCAGGGTTGCCAGATCGGCCTCTTCGCCCCCCGGCGTCTCCATCATCAATGCCAGCCGGGCGCGGGAGGCGATCAGGATAGGTTCGGCCCCCGCCATACGCAGGCGATGACTGTCCTTGCCAGGCTGGTCTACCTCGAAGCGGTGGTGGGCGTGCTTGATCACCGCCACCTTGAGCCCGGCGCCCTTCAACATCGGTACCAGACGTTCCAGCAGGGTGGTCTTGCCGGTCCCGCTCCAGGCGGCGATGCCCAACAGCGGCTGATCGGGGCGCAAGCTCAGCGCCTGCGTCATGAGTCACGCTCCTGGCGACACGCCTCCAGCCGTCGCCTCTCCTCTTCGGTGTTGAGATTGGCGAAGGCGGCAGCGCAGTCGCTGACGTCGACCCGATCCCAGCGGTGGCGATCGTACCAGCGGTCGATCTTGCGTTCGCCCTGCTCCAGTACCGCCGCCAGATCCTCATGCAGGTGACGGGACAGCAACGCCACCACGGGGTGCAGCCGCTCGCCGTCATGGGCGACGACAATATCCAGCCCATCGCGCCAGCCAGCCACCAGCCGGGGCACCAGATCGGCGGGCAGCGCCGGGCTGTCACAGGGCACCACCACCACCCAGGGCGTAGAGGACGCGACCAGACCACTGTAGATGCCCATCAAGGGTCCGTGGTAGCCCGCCTGGTGATCCTCGACCACTCGATCGGCGAGAGCCGCGTACTCGTCCAGATGGCGATTGGCATTGATCATCACGCTAGCCACATGGGGCTTCAGACAGGCAACGGCGTGCGCCGCCAGCGGCTTGCCGTCGAACGGCACCAGCCCCTTGTCGACTCCCCCCATGCGTCGCCCCTGGCCTCCCGCCAGAACCACGCCGCTTATCTCCTTCGCGTCCAGCCTCGCCACCATTGCACCTCTTTTATTGGTCGTCGACAGCATCCTCCATGATGCCTTAGCCACCCGCAGGCTGCCATGAGCGTATCGGGGTAGACAGTAGACGCCAGGGATGTCGGACAGCGACGTTAGCGGGTATCATGTGTCCATCATTATGCACAACATCGGCTTTGCCGAGACGGGAAACAGGATGGAAGACAGTTTCGACGTCGGCGCCAGATTGCGCCAACTACGACAGGAAAAGCAGCTTTCTCAACGCGAACTGGCGAAAAGAGCCGGTGTGACCAACAGCACCATTTCGCTGATTGAGCTTAACAATGTGAGCCCATCGGTCAGCTCGCTTAAGAAGATTCTTGACGCTTTGCCGGTATCGATCAGCGCCTTCTTCGCGGGTGACGAACCGAACCACCCCAGCCCCTTCTATCGCGCCGCGGAGCTCACCGAGATCGGTGATGGCCATCTGTCCTGGCGGCTTGTCGCGGCCAGACGCCCGGACCGACGCATGTCGGTGCTCCACGAGCGCTATCCGCCCGGAGCCGATACCGGCGAAGAGATGCTTGAACACGACGGCGAGGAAGGCGGCGTCATCATCGCCGGCGAGATCGAGATCACCGTCAACGGCGAGACAGGTCTGCTCGGCCCCGGCGACGCCTACTACTTCGACTCACGCCTGCCCCATCGGTTTCGCAACCTGGGGGATCAGGAATGCGTGATTGTCAGTGCGAACACTCCCCCCACCTTTTCCGATGGCGGAGAGCAGCTACATCATTGATCAAAGACGACGACAGGGCATGATCGTCAGTGCCCTGTCGCCAACAGCCGATGGCCCGGCTGTCACGCCGGGCCATGGTAATAGCAGGGTTCATTCGTCCTCGCTGGCCCGGGGCAACACCAGGTTGAGGGCGATGCCGATCAAGGCGGCGAGGCTGACCCCCTGCAGGGCGAACTGGCCATCGCCGAACTGCATACCACCGATGCCGAACACCAGGATCAGCGAGACCACCACCAGGTTACGCGGGGCGGTCAGGGGTTTGCCGGCGCGCACCAGGGTATTCATGCCGACCACCGCGATGGAGCCGAACAGCAGGGTCATGATCCCGCCCATCACCGGGGTAGGAATGGTCTGCAATACTGCCCCCAGCTTGGCGACGAAGGCCAGGGTGATGGCTACCAGTGCGGCGGACACCATGAACATCGGATTGAAGGCGCGGGTCAGGGTGACCGCCCCGGTGACCTCCGAGTAGGTGGTGTTGGGCGGCCCACCGAACAGCGCCGCCGAAATGGTCGCCAGGCCGTCGCCCAACAGGGTGCGATGAAGGCCTGGTTTCTCCAGGTAGTTGCGTCGGGTCACCGAGCCGATCGCCACCATGTCACCGATATGCTCCACCGCCGGCGCGATGGCGACAGGGATCATGAACAGGACCGCCGCCCAGTGAAAGCTCGGCGCGGTGAAGGATGGCAACGCCAGCCAGGCCGCCTCACGTACCGGGCTGAAGTCGACCACCCCCATCAGCAATGCCATCAGATAGCCGGTGACGATCCCCCCCATGATCGGCACCAGGCGCAACAGACCGCGCCCGAAGACCGCCAGGATCAGCGTCACCAGCAGGCTCGACATGGACAGCACCATGGCCTGGGTGTAACCAATGGTCTCGCTGTTCTCGCCGGTGGCCATGCTCACCGCGACCGGCGCCAGGGCAAGACCGATGACCATGATCACCGGTCCTACCACCACCGGCGGCAGCAGCCGATGCAGCCACCCCGTCCCCTTCAGCCGAACCGCCTGGGAGATCGCCACGTAGACGAAACCGGCAGCGATCAGCCCGCCCAGGGTGGCGGAGACACCAAAGTGGGCGATGGAGCCCTGAATAGGGGCAATAAAGGCAAAGGACGACGCCAGAAACACCGGAACCGTCAGACGCGTGGTCAGATGGAACACCAGGGTGCCGATACCGGCGGTGAACATGGCGACGTTGGGATCGAGGCCGGTCAGCAATGGCACCAGCACCAGGGCGCCGAACGCCACGAATAGCATCTGGGCACCGACCAGCGCCAGCCGAGGCAAGGAATCCGCCGATGGGGCGACGGGCGAGGAAGAGGACGAGGGGTCTGACATGGAGGGCTCCGCGGTGGACAAACGCCGGCTATGGTACCAACGCACGCGCAACGTTTCGGCAAAATTTTGCGCGTCTTTCGACGCCACCGCCAACGCTTGGCAGACGCTCCTCTCATTCAGCCTGTGCTATCCAGCCGGCGCCATGTATTGCCCACAAGGCACCGGGCCCCCGCTGTCTCCAGCGAGGGCCCGGCGTCCTGCACATCAGGGGCCATGCACGAAAGACGACCTGCGAAGCGCCGTCACCTGCGCACAGGTCCCCGTCTTACTCGCGGGTACCGGCCGACATCCATTCCTCCATCATCTGCTCGTAGGGCACCGTGGTGCCCTGGGGCATCTCGTTGTCCAGCTTGGCCTTGGGCGCGCCGGGCTGGCTCAACCATTCTTCGGGGTCCTTGGGTTCATTGAGCACCGGCGCGTAGGTGGCAAACACCTTGGCCCGCGCCAGACGCGCCATGATGTTGTCGAGGTCACCGGCCAGATTATCCAGCGCCTCCTGGGCGGAGATGTCGCCATTGACCGCGGGAGCCAGATTCTGCCACCACAGCGGCGCCATGCGCGGATAGTCAGGCACGTTGGTGCCGGTAGGCGTCCAGTTGGACTCGTTGGGACTGCGGTAGAATTCCACCAGACCACCCAGCTTCGGCGCCATCTCGGTCATCTGGTCGGAGAAGATGTCGGACCGGCGGATCGGCGTCAGCCCCGCCATCAGCTTCTCCAGCGAGACGGTCTTGGACACGGTGAACTGGGCAAACAGCCAGGCCGCGCTGCGCCGATCCTCCGGCGTCGAATCGAAGAATGTCCAGGCCCCCACGTCCTGATAGCCGACCTTCATCCCCTCTTCCCAGTACGGGCCGGTGGGAGACGGCGCCATGCGCCACTTGGGATTGCCCTCATCGTCGGTCACTGCCACATCGGGACTGACCATGTCGGCGGTAAAGGCGGTGTACCAGAACATCTGCTGGGCCACGTTGCCCTGGGCCGGCACCGGCCCGGCCTCGCCGAAGGTCATGCCCTGGGCTTCGGGCGGCGCATAGTCTCGAAGCCACTCCACCATCTTGGTGACGGCGAACACCGAGGCCGGTGAATTGGTGGCGCCGCCACGGCTGACGCTGGCCCCCACCGGGTGGCTCTCTTCATCGACCCGAATGCCCCAGTCGTCTACCGGATTGCCGAACGGCACCCCGGGACTGCCCATGCCGGCCATGGACAGCCAGGAGTCATGGAAACGCCACCCCAGCGACGGATCCCGACGGCCGTAGTCCATGTGGCCGTAGACCTTCTGGCCGTCGATCTCGCCGACGTGCTCGCTGAAGAACTCGGCGATGTCCTGATAGGCGGTCCAGTTGGTGGGCACACCCAGATCATAGCCGTAGATGTCCTTGAACTGTGCCTTCAGGTCATCGCGCTGGAACCAGTCATAGCGGAACCAGTAGAGGTTGGCGAACTGCTGATCGGGTAGCTGGTAGATGCTGCCGTCGGGCCCGGTGGTGTACTGAATGCCGATAAAGTCGTCCAGATCGAGGGTCGGCAGCGTCAGGTCCTTCCACTCGTTGGCCATGGCCTCGCTCAGGTTGATGGTCGAGCCGTAGCGAATGTGGGTACCGATGGCGTCCGAGTCGTTGACGTAGGCGTCATAGATATTGCGCCCCGACTGCATCTGGGTCTGCATGTTCTGCACCACATCACCTTCGCCGATGATGTTGTGGGTTACCTCGATACCGGTCAGTTCGGTAAATGCCGGAGCCAGCACGTCGCGCTCCCAGGTGTGGGTGGTCAGGCCCTCGGCGACGGTGTTGATCTCCATGCCTTCAAACGGCTCGGCAGCCTTGGCAAACCATTCCAGTTCAGCGATGCGTTCCTCGCGGCTCAGGGTCGAGTCCTTGAACACCTCGTCGGCCAGGCGCTCGATCACCGCCGTTCGATCGTCCTGGGCCAGGGCGCCGCCGCTGAGCAGCAATAGCCCCACAGCACCTAGTCTGGTCAGCTTGAGTCTAGCGTTCATGGTCACCTCTATTGTTGTCGTCGACCGTCAGGTCGATCGTTGTCGTCGAAGGGAGCCTGGCCCCCGCTAGCCCCATCGCAGCAGGACCAGCATCCACACCACCGATACGCCCAGCGCCAGCCACAGACTCAGGCTGGTGAAGCCCACGACCGCCAGATGGATGTAGGCCGCCGACAGCATGCCGATGAAGAAACGGTCCCCCCGGGTGGTGCTGATCGGCAGAAAACCGCGCCGTTCCCGCGTCGGCGATACCAGCTCCCAGGTCGTCATGACCACCAGCAACAGCGCAATGACACCAAAGAAGATCGCCGTGGGCAGGGTCCATACCATCCAGTCCATGTCGGTGCTCCTCAGGTCCGGCCCAGGGCAAAGCCCTTGGCGATGTGATGGCGCACGAAGAACACCACCACGATGCCGGGCACGATGGTCAGTACCCCGGCCGCCGCCAGGGTGCCCCAGTCGATGCCCGAGGCGGTCGAGGTTCGCGTCATCACCGAGGCGATGGGCTGGGCCTCGGTGGAGGTCAGGGTGCGTGCCAGCAACAGCTCGACCCAGGAGAACATGAACAGGAAGAACAGCGTCACGCCGATGCCGGAGCGAATCATCGGAATGAACACCTGGACGAAGAAGCGCGGGAAGCTGTAGCCATCGATAAAGGCGGTCTCGTCGATCTCCTTGGGCACGCTGGACATGAAGCCTTCGAGGATCCAAACCGCCAACGGAATATTGAACAGACAGTGGGCCAGCGCCACGGCGATGTGGGTATCGAACAGGCCCACCGTGTAGTAGAGCTGAAAGTACGGCAGCAGGAACACCGCCGGTGGCGCCATCATGTTGGTCAACAGCCAGAAGAACAGGTGCTTGTCACCGATGAAACGGTAGCGACTGAAGGCATAGGCCGCCGGCAGCGCCACGCTCATGCTGATGGCCATGTTCATCAACACATAGGTGATCGAGTTGACGTAACCCATGTACCAGCTCGGGTCGGTGAATATCTTGGCGTAGTTGGCCAGGGTCAGCGATTGCGGCCATAGGGTCAGCTCGCCGAGGATCTCGCTGTTGGTCTGCAGCGACATGTTGACCAGCCAGTAGATCGGCAGCAGTACAAACACGATGTAGGCCAGCATCAAGAAGCCACGGCGAAAGCGTCGTCCTGTCGAACGGCCCTGTCGACGGCGGCGGGCCGCCTCCTTTTCGGCGCGCTTTCGCACCTGGTCGGGACTGGATGGCGTGGCATCAGTCATGGCGAGCCCCTCCCTGCCGGTCCTTCTGCAGATTCATGATGGCGGTATAGAACACCCAGCAGACCAGCAGGATGATCAGGAAGTAGATCAGCGAAAAGGCCGCCGAAGGCCCTACATCGAACTGGGCGGTGGCCATGATCGCCAGCGATTGACTGAGGAAGGTGGTCGCGCTTCCCGGCCCGCCGCCGGTCAACACGAAGGGTTCGGCGTAGATCATGAAGGAATGCATGAAACGCAGCAGTACCCCGATCACCAGTACGTTGGTGAGCTTGGGTAGCTGGATATAGCGAAACACCGCCCAGCGTGAAGCGCGATCGATGCGCGCCGCCTGATAGTAGGCCTCGGGAATCGCCTGCAGACCGCTGTAGCAGAGCAGTGCGATCAGCGAGGTCCAGTGCCAGACATCCATCAGCACGATGGTCACCCAGGCGTCCAGCGGACTCGAGGTGATGTTGTAGGGATAGCCGATCTGGCGCAGGCTCCAGCCCATCAGACCGATGTCGCCACGGGTGAAGATCTGCCAGATGCTGCCCACCACGTTCCACGGGATCAACAAGGGCAAGGTCACCAGGATCAACACCAGTGACGCCCGCCAGCCACGCTTGGGCATCAACAGCGCGATCCCCACTCCCAGCGGCACCTGAATCGCCAGAATGGTCAGCGAAAACGCAAACTGCCGGGCCAGCGCCGCCTGCAGCGCCGGATCGTTGAGCATCTTGACGAACCATTCGGTGCCGGTGAAGAACCGGGTATTGGCGTCGAAGACGTCCTGCACCGAGTAGTTGACCACCGTCATCAGCGGCACGATGGCCGAGAAGGCGACCAGCGCCAGCATCGGCAGCACCAGCCACCAGGCGCGATTGTTGGGGACCTTGTTCATGGCGCCACCTCTACCCGGGATTCATCTACGTACAAACTCAACCATCTTTCGGGAAAGCGCACCGATACGCGCCCGGAAAGCGCGAGCCCGCCCTCCTCCACGCGCACCTTGAAGCGCGCCTGGTCTAGCGCCAGCGTCAAGATCGAGTAGGTCCCGAGATCCTGGCAGTGGTCCACCACGGCGCTGAGGGTGCCGCTCGTGCCGTCCTCGGCAAGCTCGATGAATTCCGGACGAATGCCCAGCTTGAGGTTGTCGCTGCGTTCACGAGCATCAAGCAGCGACCGTCGCATCTCGGCGGACAGCTCGAGGCGCTGGCCGTCGATCAGGATGTTGTCGCCATCGATGCATGGCGTGAAGAAGTTCATGCCGGGACTACCGATGAAGTAGCCGACGAAGGTGTGAGCGGGGCTTTCGAACAGCTCGCGCGGGGTACCGAACTGGACGATTCGACCGTCGTACATCACCGCAATCTTGTCGGCAAAGGTCGAGGCTTCGAGTTGATCGTGGGTCACGTAGATCATGGTGATGGCGAAGCGCTGATGGATCTCCTTCAGCTTGCGCCGCAGCTTCCACTTGAGCTGCGGGTCGATCACCGTCAGTGGCTCGTCGAACAGGATGGCCGCCACATCATCACGGACCAGGCCACGCCCCATGGACACCTTCTGTTTCTCGTCGGCGCTGAGGTTGCGCGCCTTGCTGGCCAGGCGGTCGGTCAGATCAAGGATATCCGCGATCTCCTCGACCCTCTCGCGAACCCGCTCCTCCGGGGTCTTCACGTTGCGCAGCGGGAAGGCCAGGTTGTCGTAGACCGTCATGGTGTCGTAGACCACCGGGAACTGAAACACCTGAGCGATGTTGCGCTCTTCAGGCGGCAGCTCGTTGACCATGACCCCGTCGAAGCGCACCTCGCCCTGGGAAGGCACCAGCAGCCCGGAGATGATATTGAGCAGGGTCGACTTGCCGCAGCCGGATGGCCCCAGCAGGGCATAGGCACCACCCTGCTCCCACACGTGATCCATCTGTTCGATGGCGTAGTCGCTGCGCTTCGAAGGCGACGCCGAATAGCTGTGCGCCAACTGTGAAAGGCGAATCTCGGCCATGCTAGCGCTCCTCCCCCGACGCCGGCGGTGCCTGCTGTGACGACGGAAGCGGCGGACGCACCCCTCCGTCACCAGCTTCCGGCGGCACGTGCAGGGTCTTGCCATCCATGTCGAACACGAACAGGCGATGCACCGGTACATAGAGTGTGATCGGCTCATCCACACGAAAGCTGTGAACACCGGGAAGATGCGCCACCAGCGACATCCTCTCGTTGCCCACGTGCAGGAAGGTCTCGGAACCACTGATCTCGGCCAGCTCGACCTTGACGTCAAGCGCCAGGTCATCGTCTGCCCGGGGCTGCATGGCCAGATGAGCCGGCCGCACACCGAAGCGGTAGCTGCCCTCGTCAAGCGCCGCCAGATCTTCATCGAGCGGGAAGTGCACCTCGTCGTCAAAGCTGACTTCACCGTCGCGGATACGTCCTTCCAGCACATTGATGGGGGGTTCGGAGAACATCTCCGCCGCGGTCAGGGAGGCCGGCTGGCGGAACACCGTAGCGGTCGGGCCATGCTGAACCAGGCGCCCCTCGTGCAGAATTGCCGTATTGCCACCCAGCGCCAGCGCTTCCGCCGGTTCGGTGGTGGCGTAGACCGCGATGCAGTCACGCCGGGCGAACAAGGCACTCAACTCCTCGCGAAACTCCTCGCGCAGCTTGTAGTCGAGGTTGACCAGTGGCTCATCGAACAACACCAGATCCGCGTCCTTGACCAGCGCCCGTGCCATGGCGGTGCGCTGCTGCTGGCCACCGGACAGCTCCAGCGGCTGGCGGTCGAGCAGGCCTTCAATGTGCAGCAGCTCAGCGATCTCGTGGACACGCCGCTGGATCTCGCTCTTGGCGACACGGGCCAGCTTCAGCGGAGAGGCAATATTGTCGAAGACACTCTGGTGGGGGTAGTTGATGAACTGCTGGTAGACCATCGCCACGTTGCGTTGGCGCACCCCCTTGCCGGTCACGTCTTCACCCTGCATCAGGATGCGCCCCCGGGTTGGCTGGTCCAGCCCGGCCATCAGGCGCATCAGGCTGGTCTTGCCGGCCAGGGTGCGGCCCAGCAGGACATTGAAGGAACCCGGCTCCAGGGTCAGGCTGACGTCATCGATGTGGGTCTCGCTCGCCACCTTGCGGGTGACGCCGTCGAGGATCAGGGACATGGGCGTACTCTTTCGCGCAGAGGTTCCCCTCGTCTCCGAGGGGCGTCATCTGTACGGTAGTAGAGAATCTCTACTCGCCCGTGATGTTTTTAAACGAAAGGGCTCACCACGCGCCAGAAGATACCCTTTTTATCCCTTATCCTTTTGTTTTTACTTTTCTTTTCCGCTGCCACCAACTTTTGTCTAATGCGAAAAGCCACCTCTCTGGTAGCTGAGCATTGGTGCAGATGTTGTTTCCAGAAAAAAAAAGCGCCCAATGTTCGCAAAGGAACATTGGGCGCACGATGGGCGCGGGAGAACCCGCTGACGTCAGTTCAACAGCGTACGCACTGGCTTATCCAGCGCATCATCGACCTTCCCGCCCGCTCGCTCGACGCTGTCGTGTGCAGTAACCACCCGATCGTAAACCCCACCCCGAGCATCGTCGACGTGATCCGCGACCCCGTCCCGGGCGTCATCGACACGATCATTGACGTTGTCCTTGGCGTTTTCCACGGCGCGATCTGCGGTGCAACGACCAGACACCCCCACCGTGGCCTCGAGTGCCGCATTCTTGGCGACCTTTTCAGCATCGCAGTCGGGGCGTATCACCCCAGCTTGAACGCTTGCCGCCAGACTCAGAATTACTGCAGCACTAGCTGCCACACGCAACAACTTCATCCATGCCTCCTTGATTCTTGAATCAACCACCGACAGCCACAACGAGAGCGCGGCGTCTGTCCAGACGGACAATGGCTGAACTGCGTTCCCGCCCAACTGACTTGCGGACACAGCAAAGCAGACATTTCACCTGAAATGTCTGCTTTCGATCATAGGCATGAAACCACTGGGTAAAATGCCACCGCTGGATAGTCTGGCCGTGGCATTGGCGGGATATCGCGTGCTTAGCGGGTACCGAAGATCTTGTCCCCGGCGTCGCCCAGTCCCGGCACGATATAACCGTTTTCGTCGAGGCGCTCGTCCACCGAGGCGGTGTAGATCTCGATATCCGGGTAGGCTTCCTGAACGCGGCGGATGCCTTCGGGAGCTGCCACCAGCACGATCACTCGCATCAACTGGCAGCCACGGTCGCGCAGCATGTCCAGGGTGGCCACCATGGAACCTCCGGTGGCCAGCATCGGATCGATGACCACCGCCATGCGCTCGTCCAGGTCGTTGGCGAACTTGGAGAAATAGGGCACTGGCTCGAGGGTCTCTTCATCGCGGTAGAGACCGACCACGCTGACCCGTGCACTGGGAATCAGGTCGGTGACACCTTCCAGCATGCCAAGTCCCGCTCGCAGGATCGGTACGATGGTGACCTTCTTACCCTTGAGCTGCTTGACGGTGATGGTCTCGCCACTCCAGCCATCGATGTCATAGTCCTGCAACTCCAGGTCCTGGGTCGCCTCGTAGGTGAGCAGTTTTGCCACCTCGCCGGCCAGTTCACGGAAGCTCTTGGTGCTGATGCCGGCTTCACGCATCAGACCGAGTTTGTGCTGGACCAGGGGGTGATCGATGGCATGGACGCTCATTGGCGAGTCCTCTTTGATAACGGGAGGTGGTGCTTGGACGACCTTCGTCGCATGGACGCGGGCGACAAATTGCGCGCCATTCTACCTGCAACGCCGCGTCAGGTTAACCCGCAGCGTGCACCGAAAGCCGGCGGACGACCACGCCGTCCGCCCAACACGTTCATGGAGTCGGCGGCAGCTGCCAATCTACCGGGGATCTCCCATGCTCGGCGAGAAAGGCGTTGGCCCGAGAGAAATGGTGATTGCCGAAAAAGCCGCGGTGGGCCGACAACGGCGACGGGTGCGGCGACTCCAGCACCAGATGACGCTCCTGATCCACCAGCGCCTTCTTCTGGCGGGCGTGGCTGCCCCACAGCAGAAAGACACAGGGCGGCGCCTCGGCGTTGACGGTCTCGATGGCGCGGTCGGTGAAGGTCTCCCATCCCTTGCCCCGGTGGGAGCCGGCGTTGCCCTCCTCCACCGTCAAGGAGGTGTTGAGCAGCAACACCCCCTGGCGCGCCCAGGCCTCGAGGTGGCCGTGGTTGACCGGCGTCACCCCCAGGTCCTGGGCCAGCTCCTTGTAGATATTGACCAGTGACGGCGGCGGCTTGATGCCCTCGCGCACCGAAAAGCACAACCCATGAGCCTGGCCAGGACCGTGGTAGGGATCTTGCCCCAGGATCACCACTCGTACCTCGTCCAGCGGCGTCAGCTCGAAGGCCCGAAACCAGTCCGACGAGTGCGGATAGATGGTCTTCCTGGCGGCCTTCTCTGCCGCCAGAAACGCCTTGAGCTGCTGCATGTAGGGCGCCTGGAACTCAGCTCCGAGCCAGCGCTCCCAGCTGTCGGGCAATACCTGAACCATGTCGCTCACCGCCGCTGGTCCGCCAGGGGCTCGACGTAGGCCACGCCCATGTCCCAGGGGAACTGGATCCAGCAGTCCTGGGCGACCTCGGTGAGGTACTGATCCACCAGCGGACGACCCTCGGGCTTGGCGTAGATGGTCACAAAGTGCGCCTTGGGCAGCATCTCGCGCACCTTGCGCGCGGTCTTGCCGGTGTCCACCAGATCATCGACCAGCAGCCATCCTTCGCCGTCGTGATCCACGCCCTTGAGCACCTCGAGGCTGTCCTGCTCCATATGGTCGTAGCTCTTGATGCAGACGGTGTCGATCAGGCGAACATTGAGCTCCCGAGCGATCAGCGCGGCGGGAATCAGCCCGCCCCGGGTGATCGCAATGATGCCCTTGGTATCGCGCTCGATCAGGCGATGACACAGCTCGCGCACGTCGCGATGAAGCTGGTCCCAGGACACCACGAAATGGCGATGGTAGCGTTGACTGCTCATGGGTCACTCGTCCTCGGTGAAGGAACACACGGCGAACACGCTGTGGCCAGCGTCACGGATTCTCTGGGAGCCGCCAAGATCCGGCAGATCGACGATGGCAGACGTCTCCACCACATGTCCCCCGCTGCGGCTGATCAGTTCGGCCGCGGCCAGCATGGTGCCACCGGTGGCAATCAGGTCGTCCACCACCAGGATACGGTCGCCATCACGGAAGGCATCGGAGTGCAGCTCTACCTCGGCCTGGCCGTATTCCAGGGTGTAGGTCTGACTGATGGTCTTGAACGGCAGTTTGCCCTTCTTGCGTACCGGCACAAAACTGCAGCCCAGCTCGTAGGCCACCGGCGCGCCGACGATGAAACCGCGGGCGTCGATGGCGGCGATGGCGTCCAGATCCATCTCCTGATAGCGGTGCACGAAGCTGTCGATCAGCTTGCGAAAGGCCGCACTATTCTGCAGCAGCGGGGTGATGTCACGAAAGTTGACACCCGGCTGGGGCCAGTCGGGAACGGTGCGAATGACGGACTTGATGTAGTCGCCGTAGATACTCATGGCGGTTCTCGCTAGGGGTCGAAAGAAGAATGCATGACACATGCGGCGCCTTGTCTCGGCGCCGCACGGCGGGGCTGGCCAACCTGCCGGCTCAGCCGGTCCTGGCCAGCCAGCCCCGGTCAGCCCGATGGGCTCAATCGAGGTAGATCATCTTGATCGCGAACAGCACACCGAGGATCACCACGGCGGCGTTCAGGTCCTTGAAGCGACCGGACAGGGCCTTGATCGCCACGTAGCTGACGAAGCCGAAGGCGATACCTTCGGCGATGGAGAAGGTCAGCGGCATGGCCAGGGCGGCGATCAATACCGGCGCCGCCTCGGTGGCGTCGTCCCAGTCGGCATGGGCAAGGCTTCCCGCCATCAGCGACGCCACGTACAGGAGCGCCCCCGCGGTGGCATAGGCCGGAATGGAGCCCGCCAGCGGAGCGAAGAAAAGGCTGGCCAGAAACAGTACCGCGACCACCACGGCGGTCAGACCGGTACGCCCACCGGCGGCGATGCCGGCGGTGCTTTCCACATAGCTGGTGGTGGTCGAGGTGCCGAGGGCAGCACCGGCCATGGAGGCGGTGGAGTCCGCCATCAACGCACGACCCAGGCGCGGCAGCTTGCCGTCCTTGTCGAGCAGGCCACCGCGATGGGCAACGCCCACCAGGGTACCGGAGGTGTCGAACAGATCTACGAACAGGAAGGCAAAGACCACGCTGATCATGGCCACATCGAAGGCACCGGCCAGGTCCATGGACATCAAGGTCGGCGCGATCGACGGCGGCATCGACACCACCCCGCTGAATTCATTGTGGCCCAGCAGCATGGCCACCAGGGTCACCCCCAGAATACCGATCATCACCGCCCCGGTGACGCGCAGATGGGCCAGCGCGGTAATCACGAAGAACCCGGCCAGGGCGTACAGCGGGGCCGGCTCGGACAGATCGCCCACCGACACCAGGGTGGCCGGGTTGTCGACGATGATGCCGGCATTCTTCATCGCGACCATGGCCAGAAACAGACCGATACCCGCCGCGATGCCGAGTCTCAAGGTGATCGGAATCGAGTTGATGATCCACTCGCGGATGCGAAAGATGCTGAGCAGAAAGAAGGTAACACCGGACAGGAAGACCGCTCCCAGCGCTGCCTCCCAGGTGTAGCCCATGCCCAGCACCACACCGTAGGTAAAAAAGGCGTTCAGACCCATGCCTGGCGCCAGGGCGATGGGATAGTTGGCCCACAGCCCCATTACCAGACAGCCCACCGCGGCGGCGACACAGGTCGCCACGAAGACCGCCCCGTAGTCCATGCCCGCCTCGGACAGGATGCTCGGGTTGACAAAGATGATGTACGCCATGGTCAGGAAGGTGGTGATCCCGGCGATCACCTCCGTCTTGACGGTGGTGCGGTGCTCACTGAGCTTGAAGAAGCGATCGAGCGGGCTCTTGCCGGAGCTCGGTTCAGGCTGCTGGTTGGACATGCGCTGGGTCCTGCACGTGGAGTCAATAGGGGAGTGTCCAGGACGAGAGTTCGCCGAACGCGCCCTGCCACCCTGCGACTAGTGACACCATATAGCAGGCCGTCCAGGGAATCACGACGATCCTGCACAACCTGGCCAACGCACAGGGAGCACGCAGGGTCGTCCGCGCGACCTCCAGCGCCACCACGTCAAGCAAGGCTGCCCGCCCCATAAAGCGGCATCCCAGCCCTCGACGATCGGCCAGGGCCAAACGCACATCGGGCGCGGTACGGCGAGTCCGCCGTACCGCGCCCGATGTCGGCGACTCTCGAAGGCGCGCTACTCTACCAGAATCGGATAGGCTTCGGTATAGATCCAGTCCTTGTCCTGGGCCGGGACATGACAGCCAAGACAGTCGGCCTTGTAGTCGGCCGAAACGTTGGTGGAAGGATCATCGGTCTTGAACAGCGCCCAACCCCAGCCATCGCCCCAACTGCCATTGCTGTCGGCAAAGCGGTCGGTGGAGTCCTTGACCATCACGAACCACTGCTTGATGGTCTCGTTCTCGTAGCTCACCCCGGCGCCGGTGGTGTAGTCGCCGGTGCTGTGTGCCCGCAACTCCTTGACCAGCACGGCGCCGTCAGGGAAGACCCCGTTCTCGCGGAAGGACGCGACGCTCTCGGGCTCGGTATAGACGTTATGGAAGCCACTGGCGTCCCCTTCGGGTACGAACCAGGAGCCCAGATGCGCCATCTCGGTGCGGAAGTTGTCCGGCAAGGAGATGGTGCCCTCGCTATCCACCCAGGGAGACAGATCCTGGGCCACGGCAGCCGTGGCAATTCCCAACGCCGCTGCGGCGCACACGCCTGTCGCCAATGCCTTGGCTGTCATTTTCATGGTAGTCCCTCGCTGATCACGGTCGGTGCACTTAAAGGAATGTTACATCCGGTTAAGTTAGCAGCTTCTCAAGCGAGGGAGACCACCGCCGACGCCCGTCCGGGCGCTGCGGCACAAAGCTACAGCACTTGGCTGCAAAGGTACTTGTCGACGCTCAGCCCCTGGCCGCCATGACCCGCTCTACCGTCTCGACGATGGCCTGGGTCTGGGGATCGATCTCGAGATTGACCCTGTCTCCCGGGCGACGGTCGGCCAGTGTGGTACGGGCCAGCGTTTCCGGGATCAGGTCGACGCAAAAGGCCGGCCCCCGGGTATCGTTGCGCAACTCACCAATGGTCAGGCTGATGCCGTCCACGCCGATGTAGCCCTTGGCAAAGACAAAGCGATCAAGCCCTTGCGGCAACAGGAACCACAGGCGACGGTTGTTGGGTGCCTCGTCGAGCTCCACCAGCTCCGCCTGCCCCATGACGTGACCGGACATGGCGTGCCCGCCGATCTCGTCACCGAAGCGCGCCGCCCGCTCGACGTTGACGCGATCACCGACGCTCAGACCGCCGAGATTGGTGACCCGCAGGGTTTCGCGCATCAGGTCGAAGCTGACCAGATCCCCATCGATATCGGTGACGGTCAGACAGACCCCGTTGTGGGCCACCGATGCGCCCAGCTCCAAGCCTTCACACAGGTGACGCGGCAACCGCACCAGATGGCTGCGAAAGGCCTCCGCTTCCTTGATCTCGACCACCTCGGCGGTGCCCTGAACGATACCGGTGAACATCTTTGTCTCCTTGCCATCACGGGGCCTTCCCCGAACCGGCCCAGTCTAGAAGCCGCGCCTCCAAAGGTCCACGCTTGCGCTGTTGTTCAGAAAACCTATCGCCAGTCACGGCGTCCGGCGGGCGGATCCACTACGACGTGGCGCCTACCCCGAAAGACCTTGCCAGCGGCTATGCGTAAACGATTGACAGGGTCCTTCGCTCGCCCTATCCTTGCCCGCTACATTTTTAGGCGCCGATTTGTACCCGGATTGCGGGCGCCCGTGCCGCGACGCTCACAAGGCGTCGGTGCATGAAGTGCAGCTAAAAGGGTGTGTCCAGCGTTGATGGCCACCCGTCAGGGTGGCCTTTTTTTTGCCTGCCCATTGCCGTTCTCTTGCCCGCCCAGGTCCCTCGGTGCCCACCCGGTAGCTGAGATGATACGACTGACCAACCTTTCCAAGACCTTTGGTGCCGGCTCACGCGCCGTCAAGGCGCTAGCCGACGTCGACCTGCACGTACCCCAGGGGCAGATTCACGGCGTCATCGGCCTGTCCGGCGCCGGCAAGTCGACGCTGATTCGCTGCGTCAACCTGCTCGAGCGGCCTACCTCCGGCACCGTGGAGGTGGATGGCCAGACGTTGACCAGCCTCTCCGGCCCCGCCCTCAATCAGGCGCGCCACCGTATCGGCATGATCTTCCAGCACTTCAACCTGCTGACCTCGCGCACGGTATTCGCCAACGTCGCCCTGCCGCTGGAACTGATGGGCGTCAAGCGCGACGAGATCACCAAGCGCGTCACGCCTCTGCTGGAGCTAGTCGGCCTGGCCGACAAGGCCCAGCAGTATCCGGCACAGCTGTCCGGCGGTCAGAAGCAGCGCGTGGCCATCGCCCGCGCCCTGGCCAGCCGTCCTCAGGTACTGCTGTGCGACGAGGCCACCTCGGCGCTGGACCCCCACACCACCGCCTCGATCCTCGAACTGCTCAAGGACATCAACCAGAAGCTCGGGTTGACCATTCTGCTGATCACCCACGAGATGGAGGTGGTCAAGTCGATCTGCCATCGCGTCAGCCTGATCTCCGGTGGCAGGCTGGTCGAGGAAGCCGATGTCGGTGACTTCTTCACCGCCCCGCGCACTCAGCTCGGCCGCGACTTCCTCAACGAATTCCTCGAACTCGAACCGCCCAGGGAGCTGATCGACCGCCTCGAGCAGACACCCGGGCCGAATTCGCATCCGGTGGTACGCCTGGCGTTTTCCGGCGACGCCGTGTCCACCCCGCTGATCTCCCGGCTGGCGCGGGAGTGCGGCGTGGACGTCAGCATCCTGCAGGCCAAGGTCGAGTCCATCCAGGAGCGAACCCTGGGCCTGATGATCGCCGAACTGATGGGGGATGCCGAGGACACCCGGCGCGCCCTCGCCTACCTGCAATCTCACGACCTGACAGTGGAGGTGCTTGGCCATGTCCAGCGCGATGTTTAACCTCATCCTCGAAGCCACCCTCGACACTCTCTATATGGTGGCGGTGTCCGGTGTGATCGCGGCCCTGGTCGGCATCCCTCTGGGCGTGCTTCTGTATGTCACTCGCCCGGGCCAGATCCTGGCCCAGCCGGTGCTGCAGTCGGTCCTCGGCATCATCACCAACATCGGCCGCTCGATCCCCTTCATCATCCTGATGGTGGCGATCATTCCGTTCACGCGCATGCTGGTGGGGTCGTCCATCGGCACCAACGCTGCCGCCGTGCCGCTGACCATCGCCGCGATTCCGTTTATCGCACGCCTGGTCGAGGGCGCGCTGAACGAGATTTCTCCCGGGCTGGTGGAAGCCGCCCAGTCCATGGGCGCCACCCCTTGGCAGATCATCACCAAGGTACTGCTGCCGGAGGCCCGCGGGGGCATCTTCACCGCCCTGACCGTCACCGCGGTGACCCTGGTCAGCTACTCGGCCATGGCCGGCGCCGTGGGCGGAGGTGGTCTTGGCGACCTGGGCATTCGCTACGGCTACAACCGCTTCAATCCGACCATCATGCTGATCACCGTTGCCATCCTGGTGGTCATGGTTCAGGCCTTCCAGAGCCTGGGCGACTATCTGGTGCGCAAGAGTGACCACAAGTGACATGCACCCTGCATGACCTTAATAACCAAATTGCATTAGCGAAAGACGTGTTATTCCATTAACATCGCCACACACGTCACACACCGTTTCGGGAGACACTGAAGATGCGCAAGACACTGCTGGGCGCCCTGGCGCTTTCCACCCTGTCACTGGCGATCAGCCAGGCCAACGCCGATGAGCACAGCCTGAAGGTGGGCACCGTCGCCGGCCCCGAGACCGACGTCATGCAGGTCGCCGCCGATCTGGCCGAGGAGCGCTATGGTCTGGAGATCGAGATCATCGAGTTCACCGACTACGTGACGCCCAACGCCGCCCTGGCCGACGGCAGCCTCGACGCCAACGCCTACCAGCACGAGCCCTACATGAACGCCATGGTCAACGACCGCGGCTACGACTTCGCCATCGCCGGGCGCACCTTCGTCTACCCGATCGGCGCCTACTCCGAGAAGTACGAGAGCATCGAGGACTTGCCCGAGGGCGCCACCATCGCGCTGCCCAACGACCCGTCCAACGAAGGCCGCTCACTGATCCTGCTCCACAACGAGGGCCTGATCACCTTGGATGACCCCGAAAACCTGGAAGCCACGCCGCTGAATATCGTGGAAAACCCCCACGACTTCGACTTCCGCGAGATCGAGGCGGCCCAGCTGCCGCGCGTATTGCCCGACGTGGATATGGCCTTCATCAACAATACCTTCGCCCAGCCGGCCGGCCTGACCCTGGACGACGCCCTGGTCAAGGAAGGCCCAGAGTCGCCCTACGTCAACATCATCGCCGTGCGCGGTGGCGACGAGGATCGCGAGGAGATCCAGCAACTGGTCGACGCCTACCAGAGCGACGAAGTCGCCGCCAAGGCAGAAGAGCTGTTCAAGGGCGCCGCCGTTCCTGGCTGGAAGTAAGCCTGACGCGCGCTCCCTCTCGAGGCCGGCCCCAGGGCCGGCCTCGCCGTTTTCACCCGCGGACACTGCCACACTCGACATGTCTTCCTACGATCTTCTCGACCGCCAGCTCACCGCTCTGCTCGACTCCGGCGACTGGCTGACCAACGCCGCCCAGACCTCGGCCTTCATCATGCAGGAAGTCCCGCGCCTCAACTGGGTCGGCTTCTATCTGCAGCGCCAGCCGCGCATGCTGTCCCTGGGCCCCTTTCAGGGCAAGCCAGCCTGCCATCCGATCCCCTTCGACAAGGGTGTCTGTGGCGCCGCCGCCCGCAGCCGCCAGACCCAACGCGTCGACGACGTCCACGCGGTCGCGGACCATATCGCCTGCGACAGCGCCTCGCGCTCCGAGTTGGTGGTACCGGTGCTCGACAAGGACGGTGAACTATGGGGCGTGCTCGACCTGGACAGCCCCGACCAGGGGCGCTTCAGCGAAGACGACCAGGCCGGCATCGAGCGCCTGGTGGCCACCTTCCGCCGCTTGAGCGGGCTCGGCGACGCCTGAACCGTCCGAACGGATGAATCGCGCCGCCCCAGAGGCGGCGCACTCACTTCAATGCCCACCCGCGGCTTGGCCACTGCGTTGATCAGGCGATGGCAGCAGTTGCCAAACACCGGCGACGGCGACGACCCTAGAAACGACAAAAGCCCCGAGGCGAGGCCGCGGGGCTTTTGTCTGTAATCTGGTAGGACCAGGCGGATTTGAACCGCCGACCTCCACGATGTCAACGTGGCGCTCTAACCAACTGAGCTATGGTCCTGAGGCAGGAAAGCGAGATGACACGTCGCAATACGCCTTGCAATGGCACTGCGAGGTAGTGCTGGTAGGACCAGGCGGATTTGAACCGCCGACCTCCACGATGTCAACGTGGCGCTCTAACCAACTGAGCTATGGTCCTGCATCACTCGATGTGCGATCTAGCTGGTAGGACCAGGCGGATTTGAACCGCCGACCTCCACGATGTCAACGTGGCGCTCTAACCAACTGAGCTATGGTCCTACACGGCTGCCGAAACGAGGGAGTCACCACCCTCGCTGCTGACAACGGATGCGAATTCTACGCCTTCGGCAGAATTTTGCAAGCCCTTGAGTTCACCGAATGATTTTTTCCTTCGAGGGGCCCGTGCGGCGTCTCGAACGCCTTCACCGCAGCGCGATTCCACCATCGCCAAATCCGGTCGCGTTCGTTTACGATCATCGGGAATGCGTCTGGTGAAGCGAGATCCACGACAGCCTCATCGGCGTCCCCAAAGCGACGTCCTCGCCGACAATGTACCAGGACGTTCCATGCACCAGGGCCTGCCTGTTCCAGGGCCATCGATGCACAAGGGCTTTCCATCTATCGAGGCCTTCCGTCTGTCAGGGTCCTTTCAGGCACAAGGGCTTTCCATCTTTCAAGGCCTTCCAAGCACAAGGGCAATCGGGATGAACCAGCAGCAGCGTCAGGACGCCATCATTGCACTGGTCAGTCGCCAGGGATACGCCAGCATCGAGCAGTTGACCGATCACTTCGCGGTGACCCCTCAGACCATCCGCCGCGACCTCAACACACTGGCAAGCGAAGGCCGCTTGCGCCGAGTCCACGGTGGCGCGGGCCTCGAGTCGAGCACCGTCAATACCGCCTACGCCACCCGCAAGACGCTCAACCTCGACGCCAAACGACGCATCGCCGATGCCGTGGCGCGCCAGGTGCCGCACCATGCCTCGCTGTTCATCAATATCGGCACCAGCAACGAACTGGTGGCCGAGGCACTGCTTGAGCATCAGGGCCTGGAGATCATCACCAACAACCTCAATGTGGCGTCCATCCTGCATCACAAGGAAGACTTCAAGGTGATCGTCGCCGGCGGCCAGGTCAGACCCCGTGACGGCGGGATCATCGGCGAGGCGACCATCGACTTCATCCATCAGTTCAAGGTGGACATTGGGCTGATCGGGATCAGCGGCATCGATCAGGACGGCTCCCTGCTCGAGTTCGACTATCAGGAAGTCCGCGTCGCTCAGGCGATTATCGAGAACTCACGTCAGGTGTTTCTGGTCGCCGATCACTCCAAGTTTCATCGCAACCCGGTGGTGCGCCAGGGCAACGTATCCCAACTCGACGCCCTGTTCACCGATCGCGAGCCACCGGAGGCCATCGCACGGCTACTGCAGGACCACGGGGTCGCCCTGCACCTTGCGTGATCCTGCGCCAGGCCTGTTCCTGCACCTGGCCTGCCACAGCCGCTCTGTGTCATCTTGCGAAAACGCCAGGCCCTCCCGACTCCTCTTCGGTCCCGTGGACGCCTTGGCGCACCAACCCAGCCGAGGCGACATTCTGCGCCTGCTCTCCAGACGCCACGACCAAAGTGCTAGCGAAAACTTTCGCGCTCTGGTTGTTCGTTCACGACCTCAACGCTACCTTTATTTTCGATAACGAACTTGTTGTGGCCTCGTACGACCATTGATCACCCGCGGCGGCGACGTTGCATAGGGGCACCCGACGTCGCTGCATCTGGCCACGTCCCTGCCGGCAGCACTAGACGGAAACCGTCTGCTCACCGAAGGTGAAGGTATCGCTCGACCACAACAACCGTCAGGACACCGGAACATGCCAACACGCTATATTCTCGCCTTTGATCAGGGCACCACCAGCTGCCGGGCCATCCTGTTCGACCAGGACACCCGCATCGTCGGCATCGCGCAGAAGGAATTTACCCAGCACTACCCCAAGCCAGGCCAGGTGGAACACGATGCCATGGAGATCTGGGGCAGCCAGATGGGAGTCGCACGAGAAGTGCTGGAAACCCAGGGCGTCAAGCCGTCCCAGGTAGCCGCCATCGGCATCACCAACCAGCGCGAGACCACCCTGATCTGGGACCGGCACACCGGCAAACCGATCCACAACGCCATCGTCTGGCAGGATCGACGCACCGCACCGCTATGCGACGACCTCAAGGCCCAGGGGCTGGAAGCCCATATCCGCGACACCACCGGCCTGGTGGTCGACGCCTACTTCTCCGCCACCAAGATTCGCTGGATCCTCGACCAGGTGGACGGTGCCCAGCAGCGCGCCGAGGCTGGCGATCTGCTGTTTGGCACCATGGACAGCTGGCTGGTGTGGAACCTGACCCGCGGCGAACGCCACCTGACCGATGTCTCCAACGCCTCGCGCACCATGCTGTTCGACATCAAGCGGCTCGACTGGGACGACCGACTGCTCGAGGCCCTCGATATTCCCCGGGCGATGCTGCCCGAGGTCAGGCCATCCAGCGAGGTCTACGGTACCACCGCCAAGGAAATGTTCGGTGGCGCCCAGATCCCCATCGCCGGTATCGCCGGTGACCAGCAAGCCGCCCTGTTCGGCCAGGCCTGCTTCGACAAGGGCATGGTCAAGAACACCTACGGTACCGGCTGTTTTCTGCTGATGAATACCGGCGAGACCCCGGTGCCTTCGACCTCGGGCCTGCTGACCACCATCGCCTGGGGGCTCGACGGCAAGGTCACCTATGCGCTGGAAGGATCGATCTTCATCGCCGGCGCGGCGGTGCAGTGGCTGCGCGACGAACTCAAGATGATCGACTCGGCGGAAGACTCCGAATACTACGCCAGCAAGGTCGAGGATGCCGGTGGTGTCTACGTGGTCCCCGCCTTCGCCGGCCTCGGCGCTCCTTACTGGGACATGTACGCCCGTGGAGCGATCTTCGGCCTGACCCGAGGCTCGGGCAAGGAGCATATCACCCGCGCCACCCTGGACGCCCTGGCCTACCAGACGCGAGACATCATCGACGCCATGCAGAAGGACTCGGGGATCACCCTCAAGGCCCTGCGGGTCGACGGCGGCGCCGTCGCCAATAACATCATGATGCAATTCCAGGCTGACATGCTGGCGGTCGACGTCGAACGCCCCAGGGTCATCGAGAGCACCGCCCTGGGGGCGGCCTACCTGGCGGGGATCGCGGTGGGCATGTGGAACCTGCCGGAGCTCGCCACCCGGGGCGACATCGAACGCACCTTTACGCCCGCCATGGAAGACGCCGAACGGGAACGACGCTACAAGGGCTGGAAAAAGGCCGTGCGACGGACCATGAACTGGGAGCGCGACGAAGACTGACCACACCGGGGCTTTACGTCCCGATTCCTTCAGGAACCGCGGGGGACTTGCATGCAACTACGTGACGCCAACCTTCAGCGCCTGAAGGAGGAGCACTTCGATGTACTGATCATCGGCGCCGGCATCAACGGCGCCGCCAGCGCCGCCGCGCTGGCCGGCAAGGGCGCCCGGGTGGCCTTGATCGACCGTGGCGACTTCGCCGGCGAGACCAGTCAGCACTCGTCCAATCTGGTGTGGGGCGGCATCAAGTACATGGAAAGCTATGACTTTTCGCTGGTGCGCAAGCTATGCAAGAGCCGCAACCACCTGATCAGGAGCTTTCCGTCGACGGTCCAGGAAATTCGCTTTCTGACCACCATCGACAGGGGCTTTCGCTATCACCCTCGCATGCTCTGGGCGGGCACCTGGCTGTACTGGCTGATGGGCAACGCCTTCACCCGACTGCCGCGCTACTTGACGCCAAAAGGCATCAACCGACGCGAGCCACTGGTCGATACGCGTGCGGCGATCGGTGGCTTCGAGTACTCCGACGCCTACCTGCATGACAACGATGCCCGCTTTGTCTATAGCTTCGTACGCTCGGCGCTGGACTACGGCGCGGCGGCGGCCAACTACGTCGAGTCGCGGGGGGCACGACGCAGCGACAACGGCTGGGTCGTTGACGCCCGGGACAACCAGAGCGGCGAGACCTTCAGCCTTCGCGCCGGAATCATCATCAATGCCACCGGCCCCTGGGTGGACGACCATAACGCCTTGAGCCGACAGACCACCGATCACCACCACGCCTATTCCAAGGGCATCCACCTGATCGTGCCACGGCTGTCGGAGCGCCAGCGGGTGCTGGCCTTCTTTGCCGACGACGGGCGGCTGTTCTTCGCCATTCCCATGGGGCCGCGCACCTGCATCGGCACCACCGACACCAAGGAAGAGCGCCCGGAGGTCGCGATCAGCGACGCCGACATCGACTTCGTGCTGGACAACATCAACAAGCGCCTGAGTCTGAAGCGCCCACTCAACCGTTCGGACATCATCGCCACTCGCTGCGGCGTGCGCCCGCTGGCGGTCAAGGCCAACGCCGGCAATGGCCGCGACTTTCTCCAGATGTCGCGCAAGCATGCCATCGACATCAACGCCAATGAGCGCCATATCAGCATCTTTGGTGGCAAGCTCACCGACTGCCTCAACGTCGGCGAGGAGATCGTCAGAGAGGTGCAACGATTAGGCCTCGAGCTGCCACAGCCCCGCGCCCGCTGGTACGGCGAACCTTCGGACACGGACAGGCGAGAATTCCTGCACCAGGCAAGCCTGCTGGACCTCGATGAGCGCACCCCCTCCTCGTCCAGCGAACCTCTGAGCAAGCGCCTGTGGCGTCGCTACGGCCTCAACGCCTTCGACATGCTGGAGCAGATCCGCCAGGACCCGCGACAGGGAGAGCTGTTGATCGAGGGTACCGAATACCTGCGCTGCGAGCTCGAGCACGCCGCCCGGCGAGAGATGATCACACGACTCGAGGACTTCCTGCGCCGCCGCTCCAAGATCGCCCTGGTGGTGGACACTCAGACCCTGCACGGGTCACCTGGCCTCGATGAGGCCGCCCGAATCCTGTTCGGCGACAAGGCCCAAGAACGGCTCGAGGAATACTTCGCGAGTGCCACACCGACATCGCGCGAACGGGCCTGAGGTCCTCAACGGCGCTCCTTGGCTCTATCGTTAAAGGCCGAGGACCGTTAGGCTCGTCATCATCATTGTTGCGCCGAGCCGGTGCGCCGGACCGAAAAGGGACCCCTGCATGCTCTCACTTGTCATCGATACCCTTCTGATCGCGGTGGTGACCATCGTCGCCGGCGCAACCCTGATCGCCAGGATTCCGTCCCACTGGTGGTGGCTCAGGGCCTGCGAGTTCCCCCGTGTCCAGATCGGACTCATCGGGTTGTTCTGTGCTTTGGCAAGCCCGCTGGCGAGCGACTCCCTGACACTCTGGATTGCCACGGCCGGCCTGGTCGTCTTCGCCATCCAGGCTTTCTATGTACTGCCCTGGACACCGCTGTGGCCGGTGCAGGTCATGGCCGCCAAGGGCGACGCCCCGGAGCGTTGCCTGACGCTCTTGATCGCCAATGTACTCACGCCGAACCGGCGCAGCGACGACCTGCTGGAGATCATCGCCGAGCGCGACCCGGACATGGTGCTGACCCTGGAATCCGACCAATGGTGGGGCGACAAGCTCGATGCCGGCCTGGCAGACGGCTACCCCTACGCCGTGCGGGTCCCGCTGGACAACCTCTACGGCATGCACCTGTATTCCCGTCGCCCGCTGATCGACCCCGAGGTCAAGTGGCTGATCCAGGATGACATCCCCTCGATCCACTGTGAGGTGGAACTCGAAAGCGGAGATCACATCCGCTTTCGCGCCCTTCACCCCAGGCCACCGGCACCGAGCGAGAGCGAGGAATCGCTGTGGCGGGACGCGGAGCTTTCGCTGGTCGCCGAAGAGATCCACCAGAACCCGGTACCGACGCTGGTCGCCGGCGACCTCAACGACGTTGCCTGGTCACGCAGCACGCGCCTGTTCTGCCGCGTCAGCGGCATGCTGGACCTGCGGCGCGGCCGCGGCATGTTCTCGAGCTTCCACGCCGGCTATCCGTTCCTGCGCTGGCCGCTGGACCATGTCTTCGTCAGCGAGCACTTCACCCTTGCCAAGATGGATCGGCTGCGGGCCTTTGGCTCAGACCATTTCCCGATCCTTGCCACCGTCTGTTATCGCCCCTCCAGAGCCGACGAGCACGACACCCCGGACGCCGACAACGAAGAGCATCACGACGCCCGTGAAACCGTCGAGGAAGCCAGGGAGCGCGATCAGTCGAGTTGAGTTCCCGCCTTCCAGGCGATGTCCATGTAGTGGTAACAAGTGTGGCGATGGACTCGCAGCAATAGAAAAGACGGGTAGCAGTAGAAAAGAAGAGCCTTGCCGTCGTGGCAAGGCTCTTCTTCTTCAAGGGGCGCTATTCCAAGGGCACTATTCCAAGAGGCGCTATTCCAAGAGGCGCCATGTCGGCCGCGCCCTCGTCACCTCTATTCGGGAATACCGCCACGAGTCAGGGAGGCGGGATCCAGCAGGCGTTCGAGCTCATCGCGTCCGAGGTCGGTCTCCTCCTCGGCCACGTCGATGATCGGCCGGCCGGCCTGGTAGGCCTTCTTGGCGATGGCCGCCGCGGCGTTATAGCCGATCACCGAGTTCAATGCCGTCACCAGGATGGGATTGCGCGCCAGTGGCTCACTCAGGTTGTCCTCGCGCACCTTGAAGGTGGCGATCGCCTTGTCCGCCAGCAGCCGCGATGTCTGGCTCATCAGGGTGATCGACGTCAGCAGGTTGCTTGCCACCAGTGGCAGCATCACGTTGAGCTGGAAGTTGCCGCTCTGTCCGGCGACGGTCACGGCGGTGTCCAGACCGATCACCTGAGCGGCGGCCTGGGCGGCGGATTCGGGTATCACAGGATTGACCTTGCCCGGCATGATCGAACTGCCCGGCTGCAAGGCTTCAAGCTCGATCTCGCCAAGCCCCGCCAGCGGGCCGGAGTTCATCCAGCGCAGATCATTGGCGATCTTCATCACCACACACGCCAGACCCTTGAGCTGACCCGACAGTTCCACCGCTGCGTCCTGGGAGCCAAGGCTGGCAAAGAAGCTGTCATTGGGCGTCAGAGCGAGCCCGGTGCGGGCGGAGAGCTCGGCGGCCATGCGCTCGGCAAACTCCGGATGGGCATTGATACCGGTGCCGACCGCAGTCCCCCCCTGGGCCAGCCGACACAGCCGCACCATGGCGCTGTCGAGACGCTCGATGGCCTGCCCCACCTGGCTCGACCAGCCACCGAGTTCCTGACCAAGACGCAGTGGCATGGCATCCATCAGGTGAGTGCGTCCGGTCTTGACCACCTCGTCCAGCTCTTCTGCCCTGGCGTCGATGACACCTCTGAGGTGCTCGAGCGCCGGGCGTAGCGTACCGGTAACTTCCAGCGCCGCCGACAGGTGCAGGGCGGTGGGAATGACATCGTTGCTCGACTGCCCCATGTTGACGTGGTCGTTGGGTCCGACGCTCAAGTCATCGGAGCTCGCCAGGTGGGCGATCACCTCGTTGACGTTCATGTTACTCGAGGTGCCGGACCCGGTCTGAAACACATCGATGGGGAACTGATCATCGTGCTGACCCGCGATGATCGCGTCTGCCGCCTCGACGATGGCACGACGACGATCGTCGTCCAGCAATCCCAGGTCGCCGTTGACCACCGCCGCCGCTCGCTTGATGCGAGCAATGGCGTGGATAAAGGCTGACGGCATCGGCTGGCCCGACACCGGGAAGTTGTTGACCGCACGCTGCGTCTGGGCGCCATAGAGCGCATTGGCGGGAACCTCGAGCTCCCCCATGCTGTCGCGTTCGATACGGGTCTGCGTCATGGATCACTCCTGATCGTCAAAGGCAAAGGGTTAAGGGTACGGTCCTTCGTTTTCTCTTGAATACCATGGTGGCGAGACTTCCTGCTTGCAAGGCTTGCAGGGATCACATCGCTGTCATGTCTCCACACTAGGCTGAAGGTGATCCAGGGGCACGGTGAACTTGCACGCCGGTATCCCATCAAAGGGCGAAGAAGGCTAGATAACGGACTTTTCGTCGTTTTTTCGCTGTTTCAAGCATTCTTTGGATCCAAACCCCTCTTCCCCCGATTCTCGACCCAATCCATGTTGCGATGCACAAAACCCTCTGCTATTGTGCACTGCAACAGACGACGCAACGGCATCGACCACTGGGAATGGTCCCACGGTCATCGCCGACAAGTAGTTCGAAACCCCAGGAGGTTCACATGATGCGCACTATCGATACCAAAGCACTGTTCAACAACGAGCAAGTCGAAAACCTGTTCTTCGGCCCGGCCCGCGCTTACGCCAGCCTGACCGTCGACTTCGCCGAGAAGCTGACCAGCGCCCAGCTGGAAGCCGCCAAGGCCTACACCGAGACCGGTCTGGCCCAGGCTCGCGCCTTCACTTCCGTCAAGGACGTCGAAGGTCTGCGCTCCTACATGGAAGGCCAGCAGAAGGTCGCCAAGGACCTGACCGAGCGCCTGAAAGGCGACGCCGAGAAGGTCGTGGCTCTGCAGCAGGACTTCGTCTCCAAGAGCCAGAAGCTGGCCGAAGAGAACGTCAAGCAGGCCACCGACACCGCCACCAAGGCTACCGCCAACGCCAAGTAATCTGGCTACGGCAGACGCCTGAACGACTCAGGTCGTTCACCAAGCGGCCCCCGATTTCAATCGGGGGCCGTTTTGCGTCTGCAGCCAGCGTCAATCAAGGCGCTGCCTTGTGACACCGCCACCAAGGCTAGCGCCAACGCCAAGTCATCATGACTGGCTCGGGCAGACGCCTGTCCGGCCACGCACACGCCACGCGTGGCAATTCCGACGCCGATTCCATAAGCTGACAGCACACAGGGCCCAACGACATTCGTTGCAAGGAGACCGCGCCATGAAGGCACCCTACCCGCTGTTGTCACGCCGATTCCGCCTGGCGGTAATCGCCATCCTCGCCTTGCTGATCACCGGCTGTCAGAGCGTCAGCACCACCGGCACGTCCCGCGCCCCGGAGGTCATCGATATCGGCGAACCCGACACCCCGATCGAACAGCCGGGCCCGAGAGACGACCAGCCCACCGCCGATCAAGCCAGGGTCCCCAGGGAGATCCCCTTCCCCGCGGACGTCTACGCCCAGCTGCCGAAGAGCGGCAGCGCCGTGCTGTCCGGCAGACTCACCCTGAACACCCCCGCAGGCCCGGTCATCGGCGGTGGCGAGACGGTATCGGTCGCACCGATCACCAAGTACTCCGCCGAGGCGGCGGCCCAGGCGCTGGCCGGCCGGGCGGTGGAACGCGCCGACCCACGGGCCCGCGAATACACCCACACCACCCGCACCGACACCAACGGCTACTTTCAGCTACGCGACCTGCCCCCCGGCGACTTCTACGTTTCGGGCACGGTGGTCGATCCGGCCAGTGGCGGCCGCCAGATCGTGATCAAGGAAGTCACGCTAAGAAATGGTGGCCACAGCGAGATTCAGCTCAGCCGCTGATACCGCGTACCGATTCGACCTGGCCCTGACAACAAGACGGCGACCCAAAATGGGTCGCCGTCTTGCTTTCCTGGAGAGCTTTCCTGGAGAGCTTTCCTGGAGATGCCCAGACCGCTACCAGTCCAGTGCCTTCTTGACGAAGGGGATGGTCAACTTGCGCTGTGCCGACAGCGAGGCGTTGTCCAGCACCTCGAGCGAGCGAAACAGCTCACTGAGCTCGCGTGCACCACGATGCAGGATGTAGCGTGCCACCTCGTCGGGCAACTCCATGCCACGCAGGTGGGCACGCAGCTTCAACGCTTGCATGCGGTCCTCGTCGGACAGCTGCCTGAGGTGGAAGGTCATGCCCCAGGTCAGCCGTGACGCCAGGTCCGCCAGCTTGATATCGAGCTGCCGGGGCGGGCGATCCGCGGCGATCAACAATCGCTTGCCGCTGTCTCGCAGCCGGTTGAAGGCATGGAACAGCGCCTCCTCCCAGCGCTTGCGCCCCACCACTCGATCCAGATCATCGATGGCCACCAGGTCGAGACGCTCCACATCCTCGAGCATCAACGGCGGGAAGTGGCCCAGCTCCTCCAGTGGCAGATAGAGGGTTCGCAGGTCCCGCGCGGAGGCCTGGTGGCAGGCCGCCTGCAACAGGTGGCTCCGACCGACGCCGTCGCCCCCCCACAGGTACAGAAAGGGCTCGCCGTTGTCATCGAACTGATGGCTCAGGCACTCCACCAGGGTGGCGTTGGCACCCGGATGGTAGTTGTCGAAGGTCGCGTCGTCGCGCAGTCCGACGCCCAGAGGCAACTGCGCGGGGGCTCGACTCATGAGGACTCCTCGTTGGCGGCGGAGGGCTCCTTGTCGGATTCATGCTCCGCGTCATAGAGCGACGAATTCTTATACGTATCATGCAGGTAGCGCAAGATGACCATCACCATGGCCGCCACCGGCAGCGCCAGCAGCACACCGGTGAAACCGAATAGCTGGCCGCCGGCCAGCACCGCAAAGATGACCGCGACAGGATGCAGGCCAATCTTGTCCCCCAGCAGCTTCGGCTGCAGCAGGGTGCTTTCCACCAGTTGCCCGAAGCCGAACACCAGCCCCACGCCCAGCAGTACCAGCCAGTCGCCGAACTGGAAGAAGGCCACCACACCGGCCACCGAGATCCCCACGATCACGCCCAGATAGGGCACGATGCTGGCAAGTCCTGAGAGCAGCCCGATCAGCAGGCCAAAGCGAACTCCCAGCAGCGTCAGTCCGATGGCATAGATGACGCCGAGACACAGCATCACAATCAACTGGCCACGCAGGAAGGCCGCCAGCACCTCGTCGCACTCCTTGGCCAGCCGAACGGCCGTCGGCTCCCACTGACGCGGCAGCAGACGCCTGACCTTGCCCACCAGCACGTCCCAGTCCAGCAGCAGGTAGAAGGTCACCACCGGAATCAACGCCAGATTGGCCAGCCAGCCGACCAGCGCCATACCCGACCGCGACACCTGGGCCAGTACGCTGGCGGCGACGGTACCGGTTTCTTTCCAGTTTTCCAGTACTGCCTTGCGCAGTGCATCGAAGTCGGTGCTGAGATCGAGCCCGGTCAACGACTGCAGCTCCGGCAACACCGTGCTCTGAATCCAGCTCAGTACTGCCGGCAGCGCTTCCACCAGCTGCCCGATCTGCTGTCCCAGCAGCGGCACCAGCAGCAGCAGCGTCAGCCCTACCAGCAGCGTCAACAGCACAAACACGACGCAGACCGCCCATTGACGCGACAGCCCGCGCTCCTCCAGGCGATCGGCGATAGGGTCACCCAGGTACGCCAGCACCATGCTGACGAAGAAGGGCGCCAACACCGGTTCGATGCTGACGAAGAACCACAGCACAACAGCCGCCACCGCGGCGACGATCCACCACTGCTTGCTCATTCGCTTTTCCCCGAAAGAAACCACCATTCCCTGTGATGCCCGACCGATAGTGTGCCATGGCTGCGATGGCCGAAGCACAGTGCTACAATCTCCGCCCCCAACGTGCCCATTGTCTCACGTTCGTCCGCTGGTGCGCACCACGCCCGCGGGTCGACCGACTCCACAGGATCTGTCATGACCGACTCCTCCTCCTCCCCCGAAAGGGCTTCGCTCAGCTACAAGGACGCCGGTGTCGATATCGACGCCGGCAACGCCCTGGTCGATCGCATCAAGGGCGTCGCCAAACGCACCACCCGCCCCGAGGTAATGGGCGGGCTGGGAGGCTTCGGCGCGCTGTGCCAGCTGCCCAGCGGCTACCGTGAGCCGGTGCTGGTCTCCGGCACCGACGGGGTCGGCACCAAGCTGCGCCTGGCCATGGACCTGGGCCGCCATGACACCATCGGCATCGATCTGGTTGCGATGTGTGTCAACGACCTGGTGGTCGCCGGCGCCGAGCCGCTGCTGTTCCTCGACTACTATGCCACCGGCAAGCTGGACGTCGATATCGCCGCCGACGTGGTCAGCGGCATCGGCGAAGGCTGCGAACGTGCCGGCTGTGCTCTGGTCGGTGGCGAAACCGCCGAGATGCCCGGCATGTACGAAGGCAGCGACTACGATCTGGCCGGCTTCTGTGTCGGCGTGGTGGAGAAGGACGAGATCCTCGACGGCACCAAGGTCGCCGCCGGTGACGTACTGCTGGGCCTGAGCTCATCCGGTCCTCACTCCAATGGCTACTCCCTGATCCGCAAGATCCTCGAAGTGGCTCACGCCGACCTGTCCACCGACATCGACGGCCAGTCACTGGGTGACGCCCTGATGGCGCCGACACGCATCTACGTCAAGCCGCTGCTGGAACTGCTGCGCCACGACGACTATCAGGTCCACGCCCTGTCCCACATCACCGGTGGTGGCCTGCTCGAGAACCTGCCCCGGGTACTGCCCGAGGACCTCACCGCCCACGTCGATACCAGCCTGTGGCAGCGCCCTGTGGTGTTCGACTGGCTCAAGCAGCAGGGCAACGTGGACGAACATGAGATGCACCGCGTGCTCAACTGCGGCATCGGCATGGTGCTGGTGGTACCTGAAGATCAGGCCGACCAGATCCGCGCTCATCTGCAGGCCCAGGGCGAAGGCGTCCATCGCATTGGCCACATCGCCGCGCGCCAGGGCGACGAGGAGCAGGTGCAACTGGAGATGCCAGCGTCATGAGCGAGGGCGTGAACGAGGGCGAGCTCAACGGCTTCACCCCGGAAGAGGCCACCCAGCCACGGGTGGTAGTGCTGATCTCGGGGGGTGGCACCAACCTGCAGGCCCTGATCGACGCCCAGAGCCACGACGAACTGGGTGGCGAGATCGTGGCCGTGGTGTCCAATGTCGCCGACGCCTACGGTCTGAAGCGGGCGCGTGATGCCGGCATCAACGCGGTGGCCCTGCCCCACCGCGAGTACGACAGCCGCGATGCCTTCGACGGCGCCATGATCAAGGTGATCGAGCGCCACGAGCCTGACCTGGTGGTGCTGGCCGGCTTCATGCGTATCCTGACGCCACGTTTCGTCCAGCGCTTCATGGGGCGGATGATCAACATCCATCCGTCGCTGTTGCCGGCCTATCAGGGCCTGCACACCCACGCCAGGGCGCTGGCCGACGGCATCGACGAGCACGGCTGCAGCGTACACTTCGTCACCGAGGAACTCGATGGCGGGCCGGTGGCGATCCAGGCCGTGGTCAAGGTTAACAAGGATGACACCGAAGAGACCCTCAAGGAGCGAGTGCTGAGTCGTGAGCACCTGATCTTCCCGATCGCGGTACGCTGGTTCCTCGAGGGGCGTCTGCGCCTGCAGGGCGACATCGCGACCATCGACGGCCAGCCGCTGCCGCCGGGCGGCATGCGACTGTCCCACGAGGACGCCGCCGAGGAACTCGACGAGGACGACGAGTCCCGTTGAAACCTGGCCGCGCTGTCGACTGAAACAACAAGGCCCGCCGAGCGATCGGCGGGCCTTGTTGTCTGTGGGCCTTGCATGCAGCAGTCGCGTGAGCGGTAAGCCCTCGCCTCTTCGCACTCAGGTGCGCGGCAGAGTCACTCCACGCTGGCCCATGTACTTGCCGCCACGATCGGCGTAGGAAGTGTCACAGATCTCGTCGGACTCCAGAAACAGCATCTGTGCTACGCCCTCGTTGGCGTAGATCTTGGCCGGCAGATTGGTGGTGTTGGAAAACTCGAGGGTCACGTGACCTTCCCACTCCGGCTCCAGCGGCGTCACGTTGACGATGATGCCGCAACGCGCATAGGTGGACTTGCCCAGGCAGATGGTCAGCACGCTGCGCGGGATGCGGAAGTACTCGACGGTCCGCGCCAGCGCGAAGGAGTTGGGCGGAATCACGCAGACATCGCCCTTGATGTCGACAAAACTCTTCTCGTCGAAGGCCTTGGGATCGACCACCGCCGAGTGAATGTTGGTGAACACCTTGAACTCGTCGGCGCAGCGTACGTCATAGCCGTAGCTCGAGGTCCCATAGGAGATGACCCGCCGGTCGTTGACGTAGCGAACCTGATCGGCCTCGAAGGGCTCGATCATGCCTTCGTTCTCGGCCATGCGGCGGATCCATTTGTCGGACTTGATGCTCATGGGACTTCCTGCTGGGTGCTCGAAGAGTGGACGCGTTCGGTGGGGCCACATGATAGCGGCCCCTCGCTGCCACGTCACGATGCAAAGGTGATAGGCGCCTGACAGGCGCTTGATGAGGATCAGCCGGCGACGCCGCCAGGCGTCATCCTCCGCTGGCCCTTACTCGCTGAAGCTGATGCTCGGCCCCTGGTCGCCACCGTCACCGTCGATCTGCTCGGCCACCTGACGCGCCATGGTCCGGAAGGTCGTCGCCACTTCGCCGTCGGGCTCGGCGACCACGCTGGGACGTCCACCGTCCACCTGCTCACGAATGCCCATCGACAGCGGCAGGCGCCCCAGCACCCGGGTATCGTACTCCGCAGCGATGCGCTCTCCGCCCCCCTCGCCGAAGACCGGCTCACTGTGGCCGCACTTCGAACAGGTATGCAGGCTCATGTTCTCGACCACGCCCAGTACCGGGACCTTGACCTTGCGGAACATCTCGATGCCCTTGCGCGCGTCCAGCAAGGCGATGTCCTGGGGCGTGGTGACGATCACCGCGCCGTCCACCGGTACCTTCTGGGCCAGGGTGAGCTGGATGTCACCGGTGCCCGGCGGCATGTCCACGAACAGATAGTCCAGGTCGCTCCAGCGTGTCTGGTTAAGCATCTGCTGGAAGGCCCCCGCCACCATCGGGCCACGCCACACCATGGGCTCGCGAACGTCGACCATGAACGCCATGGACATGGCCTGGATGCCGTGGGCCTCCAGCGGCAGGAACTGGTTCTCGCCGCTCGCCTGGGGGCGCACGCCTTCGCCGACTCCCAGCATCTGCGCCTGGCTGGGCCCGTAGATATCGGCGTCGAGAACGCCGACGCGATAGCCTTCGGCGGCCATGGCCAGCGCCAGATTCACGGTCACCGTCGACTTGCCGACACCACCCTTGCCCGATGCCACGGCAACGATATGCTTGACCCCTTCGATCACGTCTCGCTCCTGTTTCCAGATGGGCGCGGTTAATCCGCCGGGCCAGTATAGGGCCCAGGCGGCGCGAGGTTAAGCGAAGCGGGACCGCCAAACGCAGCGGCGGGCCCGAAGGCCCGCCGCTGTTGCTTCCCGCAACCTTGCCGACGTCACCGCCGGCAACCGTCTCGCTGACGCTCAGTTGGTGCTTTCGGTGCTGGCGTCGTCGGTGACCGAGGCTGCCGCATCGCGCACCTTCTCGGCAGCCTGACGGGCCACGTCCTTGACCGTCTCGACGGCCTCGGCGGCACCGGAGGCTACCTCATCGGTCCACTGGGTAGACGATTCCTCGCCCTCGGCGGCCGCATCGGCGGAGCCCTCTTCGCTGGCCGCATCCGCCTGGGAAGCGTCGGCGGAGGAACCTTCCCCGCTCTGGGAGGCGTCGGCAGAAGCCTGATCACCCTCGCTGCCACCCGGGGTCTTCTCCATGGACTCGGACGAGGCCACGTCCTCGTCCTCGGCGGCGCTCTCGTTGGAGCCCTGCTCGCTGGCCGAGGCCGCGCTGTTGCCCGAGGACTGAGAAGAGTCCTGCTCCTGCGACGACTGTTCCTCTGCCGCCGACCGCTTCGCCGACTGAACGGCGATATCGGCCTGGCTCATGCCATCACTGCTCTGGTCGCCGCTGTTTTCGCCGCCACCACTCTGGTCGCCATTGCTCTGGTCGCCACCCCCGGAGCTGATGACCTCGACGGAGCCGCTGCTGCTTTCGCCCTGGGACGAGGCCTGCTCATCGGCACTACCCTCGCTGTCGCTGCCTTGACCGGAGGATGCGCCGTCAGAGAGCTCGGCGGTGGCACGATCGAGGTTCTCGAGCTCGATGCGCCAGGTGTCGAGTTGATTGTTGAGACGAGCCAGACGCTGGCGACGCTCGTCGGCACGGGCCTCGAGTTCATCGATCCTGGCCTGCAGCTCATCGCGGCGGGCGACCGCTTCCTCGGCACGGGACTCGGCCTGGCGAACACGCGCCTCGGCCTGCTCGCGTTGCTCGGCGGTGCTGGCCAGCGTCTGCTCGAGGCGGGCCTGGGCCTGCTCGGCCTGCGTCTGCGCCTCCTGCTGCTGGCTCTCGAGGCTCGCCACTTCTTCCTCGAGTGAACCGACGGCGCTCTGCTTCTCTTCGATGGAGCTTTCCAGATCACTCAGGCGCTTCTCGGCGTCATCGACCTCACCGGTCAAGGACTCAGCCTCGGACTTGAGCGAATCACGACGCTCCACCAGCTGCTGCTGTTCGTTCTGCGCCTCTTCCAGACGATTGCGCGCCGCCACCAGGTCGGACTGCAAGGATGCCTGGGTGGATTCGAGTTCCTTCAGATCGGCCTGTACCTGGGCGGCCTGCTCTTCGGCTGCCGCCTGGGCGGTACGCGCTTCGGCCTCCTCGGCCTTCAGGGTTTCGAGCTGGGCACGCATTTCCTCAAGCGAGGTCTCGGCCTCTTCCCACTGGGATACCTGGCTCTCGAGCTCGGCACGCTGGGCTTCCAGGGTAGCCTGGCTCTCTTCCAGCCCGGACACCTGCTCGCGCAGGGTCTCGACGCGTGACTCGCTGGCATCGAGTTCCTTGGTCAGGGCAGTGCGTGCCTCGCCGTTGGAACTGGCGCTGAGCTGGGCACCGATGGCCCAGATCAGGCTGACGCCGGCCACCGCCGCCAGGCCCTTGACGCGGTTGTCCTTGAACAGCTCCTTGGCATCCTTGCCGGAGGCTGAAGACTGGGTCGCCTCGGAGGTGTTGCCATCCTTCTCGGTGTTGTTGTCCTTGTCGGGATTGATCTCTTCCATTCGGGGGTCTCCCTTGGGGTGGGACGGGTCCTGAGGTTCGAGGACCAAAGTGATCACAGCATACTGCCTGACTGCGGGCGCGTCAGGGGTGTGCTCCATCAAAAATACGCGCTAGCGAGCATTAGAAAATTGCCGTGTACCCTATCCGAGCATGTTTTCCGCAGAGCGTCGAGCCCCATTAGCGAAGCGCAGGAGTCTGCGGAAAGCCGCCCTCACAAGCGTTCAGGATGCAGCGACTGTTCGATGCGCTACGTCTCCGGCTTGCCGCGTAGCGACTTGAGCTTGCCCCGCTGCTTCTTGCCTTCGAGGCGACGCCGCTTGGCCGCCTTGCTGGGCCGGGTGGCGCGACGCGCCTTGGGAATCACCAGTCCCTGCTGCAACAGCGATTTCAGCCTCGCCAGTGCCGCTGCGCGGTTGGCCTCCTGGGTGCGTTCCGACTGGGCCTTGATGATCACCACTCCGTCCTGGGTGATGCGATGATCATTGAGCGCCAAAAGGCGCTCCTTGACGTCGTCAGGCAACGACGATGCCTGAATATCAAAGCGCAGATGAATCGCCGAGGCGACCTTGTTGACGTTCTGGCCGCCGGCTCCCTGGGCACGAATCGCACTCATGGCGATCTCGCTATGAGGGACCGACAGACGTCGACTTAGTTGCATCTTGCCTCCCTCCTGGTGGCTTGTGATAAATAACGGTAGATGAACGGCGTTGGTGGCCAGTATCGCTGGTCGGTGCCGATGCCCGGTGCTGATACCCAGTGCTGATGCCCGTTACCGATGCTCAATGTTGATGCTCAACGCCAGGCCGTCGGCGGCCCCATCCGGTGAGAGCGACACACTTCAAGGCCTGATCGGACCGACGCCGAGCCCCTTGAGCATGACACGACGAACGGCCTTGAGCAGCGGATAGCTGAGGCGTGCTCGCCGTCTCGACGACAGCCACCACAGCATCCCACGCGACAGCGGACCTCGACCTCGCCCGGCCACTGCCGCCATACGTACCGCCTGATCACCATGGTAGCGCTCGTCGCCGAGCTCCAGCACCATACCCTCGTCCAGGCGACAGCCCAGACGCTCCAGACGCCGGACCTCTTCGGGGTGATGGCGCGCATCAACAAGTTCCAGCCGTCCCTTGGACAGTCCGTAGCGCGACACGAAGCTCCGACACAATGGACACTGTCCATCGTAGATCAGCCTGGCGTCGGATTCGGTGCGGGATTCCTGGTCTGCAGATGCCACTCGTTCCTCCCGGCGTACCCCCGCCCTTAGACCATCTGGTTGGGCAAGGGTTTGACGCTGACACTGGCTCCCAGCGTATCATGCCCTATCCCTCAAGGACGATTCGGGCCCATGACAGCACCGCGCTGGTACCAACACGCCGTCTTTACTCTGCTGCCACGGCTCGCCTTCTTCATGTGGCGGGTGCTGACCCACTTTCTGCACAATCGGGGAATGCTGCTGGCGGGCGGGGTCGGCTTCAATATTCTGCTGTCCACCATTCCGCTGTTCGCACTGATGGTGGTGGCGATGGCTCAGGTCGTTGACGAGCAGCAGCTGCTCAATGTGATCGCCATGCAGGCACGCCACATCGCCCCTACCCACGCCGAGGTGATGCTGGAGTCGGTGCGCGCACTGCTGGACTCCCGCGACGCGATCGGCATCTACGGCATCCCTGTGCTGCTGATCTTCAGCTCCTTCGCCTTTCGCATGCTGGAAGACGCCCTGGCGCTGATCTTCAGAAAGCCCGACGTCAAGGACACCCGCAGCCTCTGGGTGTCCTTCCTGTTGCCCTACGCCTTCATGCTGGTGCTGAGTGCGGCGCTGCTGGCGCTGGCCATGGCGGTCAGCCTGGCCAGCACCCTCAATGGACTGTGGATGGCGCTATACGGCCGTGAGCTGCCCATGGCCTCGCTGTCGGAGCCGGCCCTCAACCTGACCAGCTTCGTCGGCGTCTTCCTGCTGTTCAGCGCCATCTACAAGGTCCTGCCGGTGGTACGCATTTCCCTGAGGCGCGCCTTGGCCGGGGGCTTTGCCGCCGCCCTGATGTGGGAAGGGGTCAGGATCGCCCTGGTCTACTACTTCGCCAACCTGTCACTGGTAAGCGCGGTCTACGGCCCCCTGGCGACCCTGATCGTGGTACTTCTGAGCCTCGAGATCGGCGCCGTGATCCTGCTGCTGGGCGCCCAGGTCATCGCAGAGCTCGAGCACAACTGCCGCCTCGGCCTGCCCTGGCACCAGGACCCTCGAAAGCGCTCGCGGGTCGATGCCCTCAGCGGCGCTGCGGCTCCTTGCCCTGCAGGCGACGAATCAGCCCCATCAGGCCGCGACCGCTGATCATGCCCAGCAGGTAGATCACCACCACCAGCAGGGCCATCGGCATGGCAATGGTCCAGCCGAGCAGTTTCACTTGCACCATCTCGATGTTCTGCACCACCAGGATGGCGATCAGCGCCAGAATCACGACCTTTACCACCAACCAGAACTTTTCCATCGAAGACTCTCCTTGTGCCCGACACGGGCGTTGCGATGTCGCCAGGCCGAGCTCGAAATTGTGTCAAAGCGAGCGTCGGCCAGCGTGTGAAACATGGTCGCGGGGTGGCGGACTGTCAAGCTGGCCGGTCGAGGCACATCGTGGTCCCGCGTCGGTATCTCCACCGTCCTGCGCAGCCCACCAGCGAGGTCAGAAGGTGGACAGGCCGCTGGCCTCCATCAATCGATAGCGCCAGCCATCGAACCAGCCAGCCTCGTCCCGCGGCGCCCAGGCTCGGCTGGTTCGACGTCCGTCGCTCGAGTCCCAGCGCTGGTCGAACCAGGCGCCGATTTCGTCGATGGCGGCGACCCCTCGCCCTTTTAGCAAGACGCTGCTTTCAAGATTGAAGTCGTCGAGATTGCGTCGGGTCAGGTTGGCCGAGCCCAGAATCACGGCGTCCGCCAGCTCGTCCTTCGCCGAGCCCCTTCTCACCAACACCACCTTGCTGTGGCACTGCTCACCGTCGGTGACACACCAGCGCACCTGAACGCCCGCGTCCAGCAGCTCTTCGGCCACCGGCTGGTTGGGCAGGCCTCCCTTTTCAAAACCGAAGGCCTCACGATTGGGGTCGAGCAGCGCCCGAACCGCCACCCCTCGCCCGCTGGCCTCCTTCAGCGCCTGGACCACCCCGCGGTGGGCGACGTAGAAAGCGGCGACATCCAGTCGATCGCCGGCGACGGTGTCATCGACCTGAGCAAGCACGGCGTCACGGATGGCGGCTTCGGTCAGCAGTTGCGCCATCGCGCCATCCGATGTCTCGGCCTCGGGCGCTGGCGGCTGCGATACCTCGACGCCGGACCAGGACGCCACCTCGGCCTCGGAGGCGATGACGTCATGGGCCACGGGGCCGTCGATCCTCAGCGCCACGTTGGAGTGCAGGCTACTGCCGTCGTGGGGATTGGCCGAGGTGATCAGTGTCGACCACCCTTCGGCGTGATCCACCGTCAGCGTCTTGCGATGATTGGCGCGAAAATTGAGCAGCGCCAGGTAGCTTCTCAGGGTCACCGGCTCGCCACCGAAGGCATTGGGCAGCCAGCCGCCGTCCGGATCGTTGCCAAGCCGATCCAGTCCCAGATGCCAAAGGCCTGACCACAGCGGGTTGGAGGCGCGCAGGCGATCGAGACGGGTGATGGCAAGCTCGACCCCCGCCGCCTCGAGCCGCTGATAGAGTGGCACCCGCTGGCCTCCATAGAGAGTATTCAGGGGGTCGGTGATCACCACCACTCGCGGCGACGGCTGGCGTTGGCGGGCAGCGATCAGCGCATCGGCAAGGCGTTCGGCCAAGGGCAGAAACTCGCCCCCGCCGCTGCCTTCGAGGCGATTGAACAGGAACATGTCGACGACGATCAGCCGGCGGGCACCCTCGATCATGGTGACCGCTTCGTCAAAGATGTGCTGATCAAGATGACGGCGGCCACCCTCGTCATACCAGGTTCGATCGGCGAGAAATTCGACCTCGCCCACTGGCCGCTCGGGCCAGGCCTTGCCGACGTTTTCCGGAAGTGGCTTGATACTCTGCCACAGCCCCATCCCCGCCCAGGCGACCAGCAGTACTGCCCCGCTCCATTTGATCGTGCGTCCCAGCCTGGCCATAGCGTCCTCTTGGCGAATTCATCCGTGGCGCACGAGCATAGCCCAAAACGTTTCACCCAAACACGTACCCGTCTCCGCCGTCGCAGGCAGGGCGATGCAGCAGCCTCAAACGCTCGCGCCCGGCACAGGGCCGGGCGCGAGAGACCATCGACGGTCAGGGGGAGATCGCTCAGCTCAGCGCCAGCACCCCACCGCAGACCGCGATGGCGGCGCCGAGGGCACGCACCAGGCGCTGTTCGCGGCTGGCCAGCCAGCCACCCAGCACCCGCGCCAGCATGGTGATGGCAAGCGTCGAGGCCGAAAAGCCCACCACGTAGGCGACGAGTGAGGCGGCTGCGGGCATCTCGGCGCCGTGGGCGATGCCATGCATCGTCATCAGGGCGATCACCAGGCCTCCGCCAAGCGCTGCCGGCAGACGCATCAGCGCCGCCACCATGACCCCGGCGATCAGCACCGACAGGGCAATTCCCCCTTCCACACCGGGCAAGGCGCCGGCGGGAAGCGCGCCGGACAGCGCCAGACCAGCCCCGGCCAGCATGCCAGCCAGTGCCATCAGCGGGGTAAAGCGTCGCATGGCTGCCCCCTGCCCCAGACTCCACAGGCCAATAGCCGCCATCGCCAGCAGGTGATCGAGCCCCAACCAGGGATGCATCAGGCCGGCGGCAAGGCCGCCATGCTCGACGCCGTGGCCGGGGTGCGCCAGCGCCAGCGGTGCGACAAGGCCAGCGGCCATGGCGCCGGCGATCGCCAGGGAACGGGAAGAAACACGAGAACGCTGTGTCATGACAGACTCCTTGTTGACTGAGAACGCAACGCTTCGGCTGCGTGGTAACGGGCGATTCAGGCTTCCACTGCCTCGGCTCGCCGGTCGGGCAACATGCCCCGCTCGAGAATGAAACCGATGATGGTGTCGAGACCGACGCCGTCATACAGATTGGTGAAGACGAAAGGACGTTCGCCACGCATCTTGCGCGAGTCACGGTCCATCACCTCCAGCGAAGCATGCACCTGCTCGGCAATGTCGATCTTGTTGATGATCAACAGATCCGACTTGGTGATGCCCGGCCCGCCCTTGCGCGGGATCTTGTCACCCGCGGAGACGTCGATGACGTAGAGCGTCAGGTCCGACAGCTCAGGACTGAAGGTGGCCGACAGGTTGTCGCCGCCGGACTCCACCAGCACCAGTTCGAGCCCAGGATGGCGGCGGTGCAGCTCGTCGATGGCCGCCAGGTTCATCGAGGCGTCCTCGCGGATCGCGGTGTGCGGACAGCCGCCGGTTTCGACGCCGAGGATGCGATCCGGCGACAGCGCCTCGTTGCGGGTCAGGAAGTCGGCGTCTTCCTTGGTGTAGATGTCGTTGGTCACCACGGCGATATCGTAGTGATCACGCAGGGCCCGACACAGCTGCTTGAGCAGCGCCGTCTTGCCCGAGCCCACCGGGCCGCCCACGCCGACGCGCAGGCACTGGGAGGGAGTGGTTGAAGTGGTCATGGTGTTCTCCTGCCTGTCATGTAAGGCCATTCCCCGACGTGTCGAAGACCGGAGAATGGCGCCGTCGATACCCCGGTATCGATGGCATCGTTGTCACTCGCTCAGCTGCGAAACAGCCGCGAGTACTGGGTTTCGTGCAGGCCGCTGGCCAGGGCGAGCCCCGGCAGCGCCGGCCCCATGTCGTCATCGTCGATGATCAGGGCACGCCCCACCGCCTCGACCAGAGCCGGACGCAGCCGCTCGACCAGTCGCTGGGCCGCGGTATGCCCGAGCGGCAGCGCCTTGCAGGCTGCCGCCAGCTGGTTCTCGAGCCAGGCCCAGGCAAAGCCCAGCATGGCCTGGCGCGGC